>DAOTYP010000021.1:0-6140 GCA_034434975.1 Anaerolineae bacterium
CGTTGCACCCCCTCGATCCGCCTAGAGGATACTGAAAGCACCACCAACGCGGTGGTGCAGATGGGGGGCATCACAAGTTGCACCCCCTCGATCCGCCTAGAGGATACTGAAAGTCACACTGGCGACGCTGCGCGACCTGCGCGGGCTGGTTGCACCCCCTCGATCCGCCTAGAGGACGCCTCCTCCCTTAGGCGCGCGCCAGAAAGCATGTTATAATCCCTCGGGCCCCGGCCTACCAACCCCCAAACCAACGGAGAGCACCATGAACATCCTCTTAGTCGCCATCGACACCCTGAGCGCTAGGCACATGGGCTGCTACGGCTACCACCGCAACACCACGCCGTTCATAGACGCCCTGGCCCGCGAATCAGTCCTCTTTGAATCCCTCTATTGTCAGGCCATTCCCACCCAGCCATCCTACACCAGCGTCTTCACGGGCCAGTACGCCATCACCCACGGCATCGTCAGCCACGGCGGCACCAGAGACCTATCGCCTTCTACCCCCACGCTGGCCGAGATCCTGGCCAGCAACGGCTACACCACCTGCGCCGTGGATAATCTGCCTACCCACCACAAACCTTGGTTCGGCCGAGGCTACCAATACATCATGTCGCCAGAAACCAGAGGCGAGTACTCCCAAACCATCACCTGGGAGCACTACAACGACCTGGCAGTCCCCTGGCTGAAGGCGCACGCCCACGAAAAGTTCTTCCTTTTCATCCACTACTGGGACCCGCACACCCCCTACCTCCCACCGCCCCGCTACCGTGACCTCTTCTACACGGGCGATCCCTGTGATCCCAACAACCACTCTCTAGACGGCCTGTGGCGACATCCCTTCGGCGAACCGTGGAAACAGTGGTTTGACCGCCTCCGCCCCGGCATCACCGACGCCGAATACATCGTCGCCATGTACGATAGCGAGATCCGCTTCGTGGATGACGGACTGCGCCAACTCCTGGACGCGTTGGCCGCCTTCGGCCCGGCAGACGACACCCTGGTCCTGGTCTTCAGCGATCACGGCGAGATGATGTACCAACACGGCATCTACTTTGACCACCACGGCCTGTACGATGACGACCTGCACGTCCCCCTCATCATCCGTTGGCCGGGGCACATGAAGGCCGGGCGGCGCGTGCCACACCTGGTCCAACACATAGACATCGCCCCCACCCTCCTGGCAGCCGCCGGCCTCGCCATCCCCCCCACCATGGAAGGCCACAACCTCCTCCCTTACCTGACCGGCGACGCCGACGAGCCCCTCTACCCCTTCCTGGTGGCCGAGGAATGCACACGAATGATGAAGTGGGCCATCCGCACCAACGAGTACAAGTTCATCCTCAGCCGCGAGCGGGATTACCGCAACGGCCCCCTACGCGAACTGTACGACCTGCGGGCCGACCCCGACGAATTGATCAACCTGTGCGAGCAGAGGCCGGACGTGGCCGCCCATTGGGAACGCGTGCTGACCGACTGGATCGCCACGATGATGCGGAAGAACGGCCTAACGGAGGACCCCCTCGTCGCCAACGGCCTGACCTTGGCCGCCGACTGGTTCAAATGGGTCAAGGAGCACGGCTACTGGTAGCGCGACCAGCCCGCCGAAGAGGATGACGCGAGCAAGCAAAGAGGGAAATCCAAGGGGAAAGGCCGGAGGGCTCTACCGATACAGCTCAGGCCGCCGGTCCTGAAACAGATGATTGCGCGCGGTGAGCCATTTGTCGTCGGCGGCAGAGGGGTCTATGTCGTGCACCAACACACAGTCGCCCTCCGCCGGCGCCTGGAGGAGACGACGCCCCTTCGTGTCCATCACCTGCGAAGAGCCGGTGAAACGAAGCGACCTCCCGTTGAGCGACTCCTCGCCGTAGCGGTTCGCCGTGATGGAGAAGACGACGTTCTCCAGGCTGCGGGTTGCCATCGCCTGCTGGCAGTAGGGGAGCACCAGGTTGGCCGGATGGGCGATGACCTGCGCGCCTTGCAACGCCAGCGCTCGCGCCGACTCCGGGAAAAACCAGTCAAAGCAGATCATCATCCCCACGCGCACCCCCCGGTAGGTGAAAACCCGGAAGCCGCTGTCGCCCGGCAGAAAGAGGTCCTTCTCGTCGGCGAAGAGGTGGGTCTTGCGGTACACCTGGATCACCCCCTCGCCGCTGACCGCCGCGGCCGAATTGTAAAGCCCCGCCTCACCCTTCTCGGCGAAGCCCGCCACGATCGCCCCACCTACCCGCGCGGCCAACGCCCGCAAGGCCGAGAGAAAAGGGCCGCGGCCATCGCCCCGCTCCGCATAGGGCTCCAACTCCTCAGGCGCGGCGTACAGGTAGCCGCAGTTGGCCAGTTCCGGTAGCACCAGCAGGTCAGCCTCCACCCCGCACAAGAGCGCGTCCAGGCGAGAGAGGTTCCCTTCTACATCCCGGCGCAGCGGACAAAACTGCACGAAGCCAACCTTGAACATACCCCTCCTTACGGTTCCACCCGCCGAATGCCCGGGACGCGATCAAGGTCCGCATCCCAACTGTAAACCTCTGCCAGCCGTCGGCGCTTCATGTACACCGCGTTGTAGGCGTCGGTAAAGGAGAGCGCGCTGCCAGCGTAGAGGGCCAGGGCCTCCACCAAGAGGGATTTCCCGGCCAGTTTCAGGTTGCGCAAAGAGAGAAGGTCGCAAAGGGCGTCACGGATCTCATCCCTGGGCAGCCGATACCGATGTTGCAGGGTGAAAACGGTCTCAAACATGACCAGGAGTGAGGTCTCCACCCTTTCCTCCCCGCGCTCTACCCTCATGAGGAGGGCAAACGCCGACCGAGCCTTCTCCGGGTCATCCTGGGTAAAATAGCGCAATAGAATGTTGGTGTCCAAGAAACGACACGGCATGGCTGCCTACGGCGCCTCCCCCGCCGCTTCCCCGGCCACCGCTTCCTCAAACTCCTCGCGCACCTTCCGGAAGTCCTCCGGCCGCTCTTGAGGGGCGACGACGCCAAACCAGCGGCCCACCTTGGAAGGCGCCGGCCGTAGCCTCGCTACCCCTTCTGCGGCGCAGAGCTCAAAGATCACCTTGTCGCGCGCCTTCAGCCCTAGGGCCCGACGCACCTCGGCGGGTATGGTCACCTGGCCCTTGCGGGTGATGGCGACCTCCTGTTTGCTCATGGTCATGCCCCCAAACAAGGTCATACTTAAATTCTTAGTATTACTATTTTAGCGAGAACCAAGACGCCTGTCAACTCAGCGGGCGATCGGCAGACCCCACCGGATTGACAAGGGCGAACTCTTCCGGTATCCTCTAGCCATCATCGGGCATGAGGAGGCAACGATGACGCTGGCGCACGACCGCTCGGCCTGGGCCCGACGCATTGAGACCGAACTACGGGGCAACATCTTGCCCTTCTGGATGGCGCACACGGTGGACCGAGAGAACGGCGGCTTCCACGGCGCGCTGACCAACGACCTGCGCGTGCAGGACGACGTGGAGCGCTCGGCCATCCTATGCGCCCGCATCCTGTGGACCTACGCCGCCGCCTACCGACGCTACGGCGACGACGCCTACCTACAGATGGCCCGCCACGCCTACAACTACCTGACCGGCCCCCTCTGGGATCGGCAGTACGGCGGCGTGTACTGGTCGGTGGACCGCAACGGCCAGCCGGTGAGCGCCCGCAAGCACAACTACGCCCAGGCCTTCGCGATCTACGGGCTGTCGGAATACCACCGCGCGACCGGCGACGCGGCGGCCTTGCAGACGGCCCAAGCGATCTTCCGCCTGGTGGACGACCACAGTTACGACCCGGCCCACGGCGGCTACATGGAAGGCTCCAGCCGCGCATGGGGGCCGCTGACCGACATGCGCCTCAGCCCGCAGGACGCCAACTCGCCCAAATCCATGAACACGATGCTGCACCTGATGGAGGCATATACCAACCTGCTGCGGGTGTGGCAGGATGCGACGCTGCGCGTCAGGCTGCGTGACCTCATCGCTGCCTTCCTCAACCACATCGTAGACCCCGATACCCACCACTTCCACCTTTACTTTGATGCGCGTTGGCAGTGGCGCCACCTCTCTGAGGCGGTCTCCTACGGCCACGACATTGAGGGGAGTTGGCTCTTGGTGGAGGCAAGCGAGGTGTTGGGCGACCCGGACCTGGAGGCGCAAGCCCGCACCGAAGCCGTCCTCATGGCCGAACGGGTGTACGCCGAGGCCCTGGAACCCGACGGCGGCCTCTTGTACGAGTTCAACCCGGCGGCCGGGCATGACCCGCGCGCCGGTCGGAAGCAGTGGTGGGCGCAGGCCGAGGCGGTGGTCGGCTTCTACAACGCCTATCAGATCTCTGGGCAGGAGCGCTTCGCCGAGGCCTCGGCCCGGTGCTGGGCATACATAGAGTCCCACTTCGTGGATCGGGTCCACGGGGATTGGTTCAAAAGCCTAGATCAGGAGGGCAAGCCCGAACTGAGCTACGTGAAGGTCGGCCCGTGGGAATGTCCTTACCATAGCGGCCGGGCCTGCCTGGAGATGCTGGCCAGGCTTCACGGCGCGCCGTAGCCACCGACGGAAGCGGCGAAGAGGCGATGAACGTCATAAAGGTTGAAAACCTGACCCGCACGTTCAGCACGCTGGCCGTGCTCCTAGGAGGATTGTTCGTTGGCTCACCGTATTGCCGGTTCCGCGCACGCTGG
Organism: Anaerolineae bacterium; assembly: GCA_034434975.1. Classification (GTDB taxonomy): domain Bacteria; phylum Chloroflexota; class Anaerolineae; order JADYZS01; family JADYZS01; genus JADYZS01. Next base: position 4,663 of record DAOTYP010000021.1, read on the forward strand.
AGACGGTCCTCCGTTTTATCCCAACCTTCTACATGGCGAAACCTCTGCAATTGGCTCTAGCCGGCGATGCACCGCTGGCGAAGGTCTGGACCGATCTACTGGTGTTAGCCAGCTGCGTCGTCATCGCCTTCGCCGGCGTGGTCTGGATGCTGCGGCGGGAAGACAGGTATAAGGGACCGCCCTGCGCCATCCTTGCTTTCCCGGTTCAGAGATAGAAGTGAAATAGCCCACTACGGCTATTGCTTGCCCCAACCCCTTGTGCTATAACAAGCATGGGGGGTCTCCATGCTGCGGCAGACGCGCGTGTTGGGGCTTATTTTGCTGTTCCTTCTCCTCACAGCGGCTGCGGCCCTGGTCAAGGCCGCGCCGCGCCCGGTGAATCCCCTGCCGGCCGAGACGGGCTCCATTGAGATCATCGTTTACCACGATGCGGACGACAGTGGGTGGCGATCGGCCGAGGAGCCGACCTTGCCGGGCGCGGAGGTGGAGGTCTTCTCCCACCCGGAGGGGACGTGGCTTGCCACCTGCATCACCCAGGCCAGCGGGCGATGCCTGTTTACCCTCTCTCCCGGAACCTACCGCGTGGAGGAAGTGGAGGCGCCGGCCGGGTACATGCGCAGCCCCGCGCACTATGCTCCCCTGATCCAAGCCCTGGCGGTCGGGCAACGCGTCGTTTGGCAATTCCCCAACACGCGGCGCAACCTTCCCTTCAAGGCGTTCTTCCCTTTGGCCCACAAGCCCCTGCCGACGGCGCCTACGCCAACGCCGACCCGCACGCTAACCCCGACCCCCACCCCGACCTTCACGCCCGTGGTCTCTCCTACGCCGACCCCTACCACGGCCCGCATAGAGGGCGTCGTGTACCACGACATGGACGACGACGGCCTGCGCGATCCGGAGGAGCCGACGCTGGCAGGCGCGCTGATTGAGGTTTACCTCTATCAGGCGGGCAAGAGGGGCGCCTGGGTCGCCGCCTTCACCACGACTTGGGATGGCCACTACTTCTTTGAGTTGGCGCCTAACACCTACCAAGTGGAAGAAAGCCGTCCGCCGGGCGGCTACCTCCGCAGCCCCACCTTCTACGCGCCCCTGATCCACACGGTCCTGGCGGGGCAGCGCATCACGTGGCACTTCCCCAACGTCTTGCCGACGCCGACGCCAACCGTGACCCCCACCCGCACGCCGATGCCGACGGCCACCGCGACGCCCACGAAGACGCCTACCGAGACGCGCACGCCGACGCCCACCAGGACGGCCACGCCGACCCCGACGCCAACCCGCACGCCCACCGCGACGCCGACGGCCACCGTGACCCCCACGCCCACCCGCACGCCGACCGAAACCTCTACGCGCACCCCGACGCCCACCGGCACACCGACACCCACCGCGACCGTGGAATGTGCTGGGGCATCTGATGCACTGGCTCGACCGCGGTGATTACATTCGTCAGGACGATGCCTATCGTGCTTTGATGCAGC
>DAOTYP010000022.1:0-4891 GCA_034434975.1 Anaerolineae bacterium
TCTCGCATCAGATGCCGCTGCTAGAGATCGGGCAAGGGATCGAGTTGGTTGCCAGAGGAGAGGCTCGCAAGGTGGTCATTCGCCTGGCAGAGGAGAACCTTTAGAGAAGAGGAGCGAGGGTTGTTCCAGTCCCGTTCGTACATCCTGCAGGAATTGGGCCGCCGTGGCGCCATCTAATACCCGATGGTCCGCCGCGAGGGTGAGTTGCATCCTGAGGCGGACGGCGATTCCACCTTGCCATGCTACCGGTGTCGGCACGGCTGCTCCCACCCCTAGGATGGCGCTTTGGGGTGGATTGAGGATGGGATCAAAGGATTCAACGCCGTACATGCCCAGGTTGGTGACGGTGAAGGTTCCCCCTTCTACCTCATCGGGCCGCAGGGCGCCGCGCCTTGCTCGTTCCGATAAATCCCGAAGGCGCTGAGACAATTCCGCGAGCGGCATCGCGTCTGCCCGATGCAACACGGGTACGATGAGCCCTTCAGGCAGCGCCACCGCTATGCCGATGTTGATTTCATCCCACAGGTGAATGCCTTCCTCATCCAACGTTGAATTCACGATCGGGTGACGGCGCAGGGCCTCCGTGCAGGCTTTGACGATGAAGGCGGTTAGGGATATCTTTGCGCTGCTGCCATCGGTCGCCCCCTGTGCACGCGTCGCCTCTAACGCGGTAACGTCCGCCGACAGGGTAAGGTGAATGTGCGGGGCCGTTTGGTAACTTTGTTGCATGCGTCGGGCGATGACGGCTCGCATCCCTTGTAGGGGAACGAGTTTACCGACCTTAGGCTCCGCCGTCGGCGCAATCACTTGAAGCACGTCGGCAGCCTGCACGCGCCCTCGCGGGCCCGTGCCGGTAAGGGCGCACATATCGATTCCTCGCTCTCGCGCCAGGCGCCTGGCAGCCGGCGTGGCCCTCACCTTGTCTAAGGATGGCTTGCCTTCACCTCTGGGCTGGGCCGCGCGCGTGGCCAGGTAGCGCTCCACATCGCTGCGAGTGATCTGGCCGCCCATCCCTGTGCCTACCACTTGGGTCAGGTTTACGGCGTGCTCTTCCGCCAGACGTTGCGCAAGGGGTGAGGCTTTGGGGCTTGGTGCCGTCGTCGCGGGGGCGGTAGGCCTTGCCGGTCTGGGTGTAGTAGCCTCTTCAGAAGGGGAAGAAGCCCACGCCTCGCCTGGCTGGGCGATGTAGGCGATCACGCGCGTGACCGGCACCGTCTCGTTCTCCTCGTACTTGATCCCACGCAAGATGCCCGAGGCGGGGGCTTCTACCTCCATGTTGATTTTGTCGGTAGTGACTTCCAGCAACGGCTCGCCTGCTGTGACCGCATCTCCCTCTCGTTTGAACCAACGAACGATGGTTGCCTCTTCTTGAGCCATGCCAAACTTTGGCATGATCACCGGTGTCGCCATGCTACACTTTCCCTTTCACAACCCGTCGCACAGCGTCTAGGATCGTCTCCTCCTGGGGAACGGCGTGGTGCTCTAGGGTTCGGTTGTAGGGGATGGGAGCGTCTAGGCCCCCTAGGCGAATGATCGGCGCATCCAGATAGTCAAAGGCCTCGCTCTCTACCAGGCGAGCGGCTATCTCCGCGCCGATGCCCCCCGTTTTGTAAGCCTCGTAGACGATGACTACCTTGCCGGTTTTCGTCGCGGAGGCTATCAGGGTTTCGTCATCCAAAGGCTTGAGGGTGCGTGGATCCACGACCTCAGCCTCGATTCCTTCTTCTGCCAGTCTGGCTGCCGCGTTGAGGGCGCGGTGAACAATGAGGGAGGTGGCGATGATGGTAACATCTCGCCCTTCGCGCTTGACATCGGCGTGGCCCAGGGGAATCGTGTAGTATTCCTCCGGCACTTCCCCTTTCAGACGGTAGAGTAGTTTGTGTTCCACAAAGAAAACGGGGTTGGGGTCTTCGATGCTGGCTAGTAGAAGGCCTTTAGCGTCGTAAGGTGTGCTGGGCATCACGACCTTGAGGCCAGGGATGTGAGCAAACCAGGCTTCCAGGCTTTGGGAATGCTGCGCGGCCGCGCCTGTGCCAGAGCCGGCCGGCGCCCGCACCACCATGGGCACGCTGAGTTGATCTCCCAGCATGAAATGGATCTTGGCAGCCTGATTGACCAACTGCTCCATTCCCAGGGAGGAAAAATCCATGAACATGTATTCCAGCACAGGACGCATGCCAATCAGGGCCGCCCCTACGGCGGTGCCGGTGATGGTCAACTCGGAGATGGGGGTGTCACGCACCCTTTCTGGACCAAACTCCTCTAGCAATCCCAAAGTGACGCCAAAAGCACCGCCATAGAGGCCGATATCCTCGCCCAAAAGAAAGACGCGCTCATCCCGCTGCATGGCCAGCCGCAGGGCTTCCCGGATCGCATCCTGGTAAGTGATCTCCCGCATTAGGCGTACACTCCTTGCAGAATCTCTTCCAAGGTCGGCTCTGGACTTTCCTCCGCGAAGAGGACCGCCTCCTCAATGGCCTTACGGGCTGCGGCCTCCAAGCGGCTCGCCTCTCCTTTCTGAAGAGTTCCCTCCGTCTCCAACCTTTGGGTGAAGCGCTGGATAGGGTCCTTTGCTTTCCAGGCCTCTATCTCCTCGCGGCTCCGGTACAGTTGCCTGTCACTTTTGGAGTGTCCCCGCCAACGATAGGTAACAGCCTCAATTAAAGAAGGGCCCTCTCCCCCTCGCGCTCTCTGCACCGCCTGAGAGGTCGCCTCGTAGACCACTAACACGTCGTTGCCGTCTACCTGCGAGCCCGGCATCGCGTAAGAGGCAGCGTGCTGTGCGATCTGAGGCACAGCCAAGGCTCTGGTGGTGGCAAGGGACATGGCGTACTGATTGTTCTCGCATAGGAAGATGACCGGCAACCTCCAGAGGGAAGCCAGGTTGAGCGCCTCATGGAAGGCTCCTTCATGCACGGCACCATCGCCAAAGAAGCAGAGCACGACGCGGTCACTTCTCTGCATCTGAATACCGAGCCCTACCCCTACGGCGATGGGGACTCCGCCGGCTACGACGCCGTTGGCGCCCAAGTTGCCAGAATTGACATCAGCAATGTGCATGGAGCCACCGCGGCCCCGACAATAGCCGGTTACCTTTCCCAGAAACTCTGCCATCATCCGCCGCGGTTCTGCGCCTTTGGCCAGGCAGTGGCCGTGTCCACGGTGAGTGCTTAGCATGTAGTCGTCAGGGCGAAGGGCGGCTACCGCACCGACGGCGCTGGCTTCCTGTCCAATCGAGAGATGCATAGTGCCATGAACCTTGCCCAGGGCGTAGAGCTCCTCTGCCTTCTCCTCAAAGGCGCGGATCAACCACATCTTGCGCAACATCTCTATCTTCGCCTCGCGGCTTAAGGCTCCCGCGCTCTCCACCGTTCTCGTTTTCACTAGGTCTGTCATGCCGTTTGTTATCCTCTTCTAGGGCTAAGCAGCCCTTTCCTTCTCCAGCCTGAGTATCTCCGCGGCGGCTTTGCTATCAGTGACTAGGTAGTTGATATGCTTGCCGCGTAGGGCTCCTAAGATCGCTTGAGCCTTTGCCTCGCCCCCGGCTACACCTATCACGTAGCGGATGCGATGTAAGTCGTCCAGGCTCACACCGATGACCCGTTGACTGATGATGGTGGGGCAATCATGGCCTTGCAGATCAAAGGTGCGCGCGCAAACATCGCCGACCGCCCCTTGGCGAACGATCTCTGCTGCTTCCTGCGGAGAGAGAAAGCCGGCCCGGACCAGGCTGGAGTGCCCTGGCGCTACCGCGCCGATGCCCACCAGCGCCAGTTCGGCCCGTCGGGCGAGCTCTAACACGGAGGCGATGCTCTGTTCCAACACCAGGGCCTCTCGTACCTCTGGCGAAGGGACTACCAGCGGCGCATGCAGGTAGTGATAGCGGCAATTTAAGCGTTCGCCTAGTCGCCTGGCGAGCTCAATGCCGTCAATTGCCGGGTTAGCGGAGCCGATGCCCCCTATCATTTGTACAACGGTGGCCGCGCGGAGATCATGTTGGGCGATGGCATCTACCGTGGCCGCGACCGCCGTGCCCCAGGATATCCCCAGAATCATGCCGTCGGTCAGCAGGGCAGTAAGCACCCGCGCGGCCATGATGCCCATGCGTCGCAACGCCTCGGCATAGGAAAGATTGTGCGAGACCAGGACCTGCGCTCCCTGAAGGGCATACCGCGTTGTCAGTTCCTCTTCCAGGTCGTGTGCCCGAGGGAGCGGGTAATGGATGCGAACCTCCACGATGCCTCGCCGCCGCACCTCTTGCAAGAGGCGAGAGACGGTAGAATGGGAGATGCCGTAGCGTTTGCCGATCTGGCTTTGCGTCAGGCCCTCTTCATAGTAAAGCCTGGCGATCTCGGCCAATTGCTCGGCCTCCGCATCTGACGGGACGGTGCCTTTGGTTATCATCGTCTGCTACCTGCTTTGAGTTAGGATCGTTGGCGGCAGATCACCCTTGCTCCCGGTAGGTCAACTCAGTCAGACGGTCCAGATAAGGTCGCAACGCCGGAAAGAGGTGACGGTAGACTTCGTCGTAGAGACGGCTATAGAAGGCATGTCGTTCGAGATCAGGTTCAAAGGGTGTTGCCTCTGTACGAGTCATGGCCGATGCCGCCTCGCGCACGTCGCTGTAAAGTCCGGCAGCAGCGGCAGCCAGGATGCCGGCGCCTAGAGCGGTTGCCTCCAAACAAGAGGCGCGAACGACCGGTTTGCCCGTGATGTCAGCGATGATCTGACACCACAGAGGGCTGCGTGCTCCACCACCTACAACGACATACGAAGTCACCCTCTGTCCGGTGGCGGCCTCTACCCCGCTGGTGTGTAGGCGCTGTTCAAAGGCGATCCCTTCCAGGATGGCTTTATACAAATGGCGGCGATCGTGAAAACCGCGCCAGCC
>DAOTYP010000023.1:0-13489 GCA_034434975.1 Anaerolineae bacterium
AGAAAGGCCTGGCAGAAATCATCTACATGGCAGAAAAGATGTAGTAAACTATCCATGAGGGACTCCTCCGAGCACTGGAGTTTGTGTAACCCCAAGTTTACCCCGGCGGAGTCCCTTATCCCGAACTCACGTTAAGTTATTACAATTATCGTCTCTACTGGTTCGGGCAACTCGTATCGTTCTCCGGCAACTGGATGCAGTCGGTGGCGCAGGGGTGGTCGGTGCTGCGTCTGACCGATTCTGCTTTCCTCCTCGGCCTGATCGGCTTCATCGGCTCCATCCCTGTGCTCCTTTTCTCGCTCTGGGGTGGCGTCGTGGCCGATCGCGTGCCCAAACGCCGCCTCCTTTTGGTGACGCAGACCCTTAGCATGTTTCTGGCTTTCGTTTTGGCCCTCCTGACCTTCAGCGGACACGTGCGTTTCGTGCACGTTGCCCTCGTCGCCTTTTGTCTCGGCATCGTAAACGCCTTTGACGCGCCTACTCGTCAGGCGTTCGTGGTGGAGGTTGTGGAGCGAGAGGACTTGGTGAACGCCATCGCGCTCAACTCTACGGCCTTCAACATTGCGCGCGTCTTCGGCCCAGCCCTGGCCGGGATCGTCGTGGCCGCGGTGGGAGAGGCCTGGGCTTTTACCTTGAACGGGCTTTCCTTCTTGGCTGTGCTTGCCGGCCTCCTGGCGATGCGCCTGCCCCGCTGGCATCCGGATCGGCTGGCCGGCGATCCCTGGGAGCGTCTGCGAGAGGGCTCGCGCTACGTGCGACGTTCATCTGTAACCCTGGGTCTTCTCTTCATTGTCGGCGCTACGAGCCTGTTCGGCATGGCCTATGCTACGCTGATGCCGGTTTTCGCGCGCGACATATTACAAGTGGGAGCGAAAGGACAGGGCCTGCTGATGTCCTGCGTGGGCATCGGCGCGCTGACGGGCGCCCTCACCCTGGCGACGATCGGCAACCGTGGGCAGCGCGGGCGCCTCCTGGTGCTCGGCAACCTGATGCTCCCTACGGCCTTGATCGTCTTCGCCAATTCTCGCCTCTTTTTTTTGTCCGCGTTGGCCATCGCCTTTGCCGGGGCGGGCCTGATCACCCAGAACGTGACCGCGAACACCTTGATCCAGACCTTGGCGCCGGATGCGTTGCGCGGCCGCGTAATGAGCGTATGGACGCTGGTGATCATGGGCTTGATGCCCTTTGGCTCCTTCCAGGCAGGCTTGATTGCGGAGCGCTTCGGCGCGCCGGTCGCGGTGACGGCGGGGGCGCTGGTATGCCTGTTCGTCGCTTTGCTCACTCAAACTCGCCTGCCCCAACTTCGCCATCTACCTTAGGGTTGCATGGCGTCGTGAAGCATAGGTTTGGCCCGCGCGCGTTTAATCTGATTCTGAGCCGCCCTTAATCCTGCCTTAACCTGTGCATGCGAAAGTTTGGCTGAAGCGACGAAGCGGATGGCCAGCGCGCAGCAAGGTGTTGTGCGCATCCGGAACCTGTCGGTTGTACCTCCTCCTGATGCTCCCTCAGCCTGCCGTCTCAGCCCGATGTGCAGGCTGAGAGGGAACACGAGCGGGGGAGACGGGGCCCGGTGGGCTTCGGTCTCCCCCGTTTCGCGTCCTCGGCTGACCTCCAGCAGTTTGACGATGCAACCTTCTTGTGGTAGAATCGCAATCGTAGCGGAAGGTTCTGCGCCCTGTTTCTGATAGTCCATCGGGAGAAAGGCGGTTGTCGACGAGATCGGGGGTCGTCTAACGGCAGGACAAGGGACTTTGGATCCCTCTATCGAGGTTCGAGTCCTCGCCCCCGAGCCAAGCACGCGGGGCGGTCTGTGGCAAATGTGGTGACCATAGCTCAATTGGCAGAGCACCTGGCTGTGGACCAGGCGGTTGCGGGTTCGAGACCCACTGGTCACCCCTGAGTATAGTCTGTGACGCCCGGTTCTGTCCGAAGAGCCGGGCGTTGTGGAATGTGCTGCTGGCCGGCATTGCCATCCGGTCTTTGTTCTGCGTCAGCGAAGCAGAAGGAGAGGCGCGGGATGGGAGGCGTTCTGGTTCTCAATGCGACGTACGAGCCATTGAGCATCGTGTCGGTGCGGCGAGCCATCGTTTTGCTCCTCAAGGAGAAAGCGGAGATTGTGGAGGCCACCGAGGCCTACCTGCGGGCCGAGCGCGTCTCCCTGCCTGTGCCAGCGGTGATCCGCCTGGTCTGCTACGTGCGCATCCCTCAGCGCCTTGCCTTGCCCCTGTCGCGGCGCACGGTTCTGGCGCGCGATCAATACACGTGCCAGTACTGCGGCGCGCAGCCGGGGCGTGCCCAACTTACGCTGGATCACGTGGTGCCGCGCAGCCGCGGTGGGCAGACCCATTGGGAGAACGTCGTCACTGCCTGTCGGTCGTGCAATCAGCGCAAGGGGAATCGCACGCCGCAGGAGGCCGGCCTTACCCTGCGAGGACGCCCCCGGCGACCGCGTTACATTGCCCTGACTCTCTTGGGAGAAGCGGGGTATCAGCCGGCCTGGAACAAGTACGTCTATGGGTAGGACGGGCCTCGTCGCTCATGACGGGAGATACAAAAAGCCCCTTCGCTAGCGAAGGGGCTTTTTGCTGCGCCGTGGCATCTTCTATCGGGAGGTCCGAGGTGATGCCACGGCACGCTGCTGACGACTACTGTCCATGTGGGCATCACCTCCTCCACGTAAGATAGCGAAAGCAAAAAGGGGAAGAGGCTACAAGCAGACCCATTATAACATATCCCGGTGGGAAGTCAAACCGAACGTGTCCGTTTGCGCCTCGCTTTGGTCAGGGGATCGTAAACGATGAAGAACACCATCCCGGCCAGGGCAATCCAGCCAGTCCAATCGCCCCAGCGAACGGCGAGCGAATCCCCCGTGCCTAGAGGCACGTCGGCGATGACGACTTGGCCGTTCTTATCGCCGCCAGGGGTGATCGCGGCCGCAAGCATTCGCCCATAGGGATCAATGATCACCGAATCGTTGCCGCTGTTGTCGGCCTTGGCCATGGCCACGCGATTCTCAACGGCGCGGAGGACCAGGTGGGTGTAATGCTTCGTGGCGATCTCGGGCCAGTCGTGCGAGGGAACCAGGATCAATCGCGCGCCGTTGCGGGTGATCTTGCGGGCCGTGTCGGTGAAATCCAGGTCGTAGCAGATGATTGTGCCGATTTTGCCCAGCGGTGTATCGTACACCGGATATGTCCCACGCGTCACGCTGGTCTCTCCGGCGAAGGTCACCGGATGATCTTTGCCATAGACGCCCAGAAATCGGCCGTCCGGCGTCAGCACCGTGGCCTCGTTTCGGATCTGCTCGGTCATGCGGACCAGGTAGCCCAGGACCAGATAAGCGTTGGTCTCGGCAGCCAGACGGCGAAACTCCTCGGTATTCGTCATCTGGGGGTCGCCTTCTATCGCCACTTCCGGCCAGACGACGATCTGAGCGTCATCTTGGGCCGCTTGACGGGTGAGGGTGGTGAACCGGGCTACGGAACTCCAAGGGGGAGTGCCTGCGTCGTAGTGCAGCGCGGCGACGCGAATCGTCGGGGTCGTCGGCGTGCGGAAGAGCGCCAGGCTGAGGACGATCCAGGCAATCAGCGCGGCGAGCACCCCCAGGCACCAGTTGCACACCGAGCGGCCGGCGAGGGGCGGAACGTCCGGGTCCGGCTGCCAACGCTTGTCAAATAGGTACAACGCCCCCAGCCCCAGCCCGTAGTTGACGAACATGATGAGGAGGCCAAGGCCAAAGATGCTGAAGATGCTCACCGGCTGGATCAGCCAAGGCTGCCTGTACAGCGTGTTGGCGACGAAGCCCCACGTGCCCAGGATGGGGATGAAACCACGAATCATCTCAATCCCCACCCAGTTGAGCGCGCCTTGCCAGGCAAACCAACGGTAGCGGGTGCGTTCGTGAAAGGCGCGCAGGCCGCTATCGGCGAAAAGGATGATCAACCCGATGATCAGCGGCAGCCAGGTCATGTAGAGGCCACTGCCGGCAAAGATGGGGGTGATGTAGAAGCCCAACCACCCACCGATCGCGATGGCCGAGGCCAGGCTGGAGAATTTCCGCGGCATGACGCGGAATTGGGCCACCAGCATCGGCACGAAGCCGATCCAGATGAGCGGCCAAAGGTCGTAGGGCGGGAAGGATAAGGTCAGCAGAATGGCGCTGACGACCGAGAGGATGAGGCCGATGGCGATGCGGAGCCAGAGTTTTCGGGTAGATGACGGCATTTCCCAGCCTCCTTGCCTGGTGAAGGGCGAGAAGTTTGCTCACGGTGAGTTTGCAAATGACCTTGGGGCTGGCCCTTGTTAACGGGGCAACCGGGTCAACCGCTGTGGGCCATGAATCAGCATGAGGGCCGCGGCGAAGATGGCCGTCACGCCGACCACGAACGCATAGGAAGAGGTGAAAGCGCCTATCTCCAGCAGGGCGAAGGCAATGGTGTTGGCCATCGCGTGGAACACGCTCACGAAGAGAAGGCTACGGCCCGTGTTCAGGTATAGCCAGGTGTAGATGACGGTCAAAGACAGGCTGAAGGTGATTTCCCCGTACCACGGCAATCCCGACATCGGCGAGGAGGGATTCAGCAGCAGCAGCGGCACATGCCAGAGGCTCCACAAGAGCCCCATGATGAGGACGATTTGCCCATCGCCGTACTTTTCTTGTAGGCGGGGGGAGCACGAAGCCTCGCCAGCCGACCTCTTCCCAAACGTTGGAGAACAGCATGGCGATGAAGAGGGGAAGTAAAATGCTCCACGGGAATTGGCTGAGCGGCGGGAACGTTCGCCCAAAGATCGTCCCGATGCCAAGGGCGATGCCGGTCAAGATGAACCAGAAGACGAACGCAAAGAGATACCACCAGGGAGAGGCCCGCCATTTGAAGAGCGGGCCGAACAGGTTTCGGAGGCCACCCTTTTCCCGAAGGGTCAGGATGACGATGACCGCCGCGAGGGTTGGCCCTATGCCGCCTAGAAGGTTGAACAGGGGGTTATTAAGGGGAAACAGGCCGCGCGCGTGCAGCGCTTGTGGAATCCAGCCCAGCCAGGAGAGCGCAAAGGCCAGAACGTAGAAAGCGATGACCGGGTGCCGCCTTATGGCGTTGCGTTCTTTCACGACGGCTCTCCAATGAGAGAACGGTGGGCAGGATGGCTCGCTCGGAGATCAGGTAACTGGCAAAAAGATTATATACCAACCCCTGCGATCCGTCAATTCTCTGTGGCGGATGCATCTTGCGATCTCCTGCGCTGCCAATCCCAATCGCCATGATTTCAGATTTCAAGCCTTGACCCATGGTCAGGCATCTGTTATATTGGTTAGGGGGTGGCCATGAAAGCGATCTACGCGGGCCTGGCGCTCCTCTCGGCGGCGGCGTTGCTTCTGGAGGTCAGCCTGACGCGCCTTTTCGCTCTGGCGCAGTTCTACCATTTCGCCTTCATGGCCGTGAGCCTAGCCCTCTTGGGCTTCGGGGCAAGCGGCTCGCTCCTCGCCCTGCGCCCGGCCTGGCGCGGGCCCGGGTGGGAACGGCGGCTGAGCGGTTTCGCGTTAGCCTTTGCCGTTACCGACTTGGGCGGCTACCTTCTGGTCAATGTGCTCCCCTTTGATTCCTTCAGCATTGCTTGGGACGAGCGGCAGATCATCTACCTGGCCCTCTACTTCACGATGCCGGCCTTTCCCTTCATCTTCGCCGGGTTGGGGATAGGGCTGGCCTTGGCAGCCTCGCCGGCGCGCGCGAGTCGCCTTTACGCGATGAACCTGGGGGGATCTGGGATCGGTTGCCTGCTTGCGGTCAGCGTGCCGCTGGCCTGGGGGCCGGGAGCGGTGGCGTTCAGCGCGTGCATGGCGGCCGCGGCGGGCGTGGCTTTCGCCACCGGCGCGCGCCAACGGAAGCAGGGCGTTTTGAGCCTGGTCGCGCTGATCGGGTGCGCGTTTCTGGCCATGGCTCCACCCTCCTGGCTGAACGTGCGCCTCTCACCGTACAAAGCGTTACGTCAGGCTCTCCTCTATCCGGGGGCGCGCGTGGTGGATAGCCGATGGAACGCCTTCTCGCGAGTGGACCTCATCGCCAGCGAAGGCGTCAGGCGCCTGCCGGGGCTCAGTTACGCGTACACGGGGACTCTCCCTTTCCAGTGGGGGTTGACGGTGGACGGCGACGACCTGGTCCCCGTCATGCTGACAGACGCCGAAAGCGCGCCGCCTTTCGCAGATTATCTCCCTGAGGCGGTCGCCTATCGGCTGCGACCTCAAGCGCGAGCGCTCATCGTCAAGCCGCGCGGCGGATTAGATGTGCTGGCAGCGGTGCAGTTGGGCGCGCGCGAGGTGCATGCGGTGGAAGACAACCCGCTGGTCTTGACCCTTGCTCTGCGGGCCGCTCCGTCGGGCATCTATGCGGACCCGCGCGTGCGGGCCTTCGTCGGAGAGCCGCGTGCCTTTCTGCGTGGGCATGCCCAGGGCTACGATGTCGTGCAGTTGTCCCTCTCTCGCCCGTTCCGTCCGGTCATGTCGGGGGCTTATAGCCTGGCGGAGGATTTTGACCTGACCGTAGAGGCGTGCATAGAGTACCTGAAACATCTGAGGTCGGACGGCCTCTTCGTGATGAGCCGTTGGCTGCAAATGCCCCCCAGCGAAGACCTGCGCGCGCTGGCGCTCATCGTCGCAGGCTTGGAGCGGCTGGGCATTCGGGAGCCGTCAGGATATATCCTGGCTTGGCGCGGCATCCAGACGGTTACGTTCCTGGTGAAGAGGGATGCGTTTACGCCGGAAGAGGTGGCAACCGTCCGCTCCTTCACGGCCAGTCGTCGCTACGATCTGATCCTCGCGCCTGGCTTGAAGGAAGAAGAGGCTAATCGCTTCAACGTCCAGCCGGAGGCTACCCATTATCGCGTCTTCAGTGAGTTCCTTTCCACGCCACGGCGCGAGGCTTACCTTTCGGCTTACCCTTTCGCCGTCGTTCCCCCTACGGATGAGAAGCCTTTTTTCTACCATTTCTTCCGTTGGGGACAGACGCCGGCGGTGCTTCGTTCCTTGGGTAGGACGTGGCAACCCTTCGGCGGCAGCGGGTATTTCGTCCTGCTGATCCTTCTCCTTTTGGCGATGGGCGCGGCTGGGCTTCTCATCCTGTTGCCCCAGAGCCTGTCTCGCGGCTCCCTGCCGACCGCTCAGGCCTGGCCGATATTTCTCTACTTCGCCCTCCTAGGTCTCGGCTTTCTTTTCATAGAGGTCCCTCTGATCGGGCGCGCGCTGCTGGTGCTGGGGCAACCTGCCTATGCGTTGGCCGCGGTGCTCTTCGCGCTCCTGCTGTGTTCGGGCCTAGGAAGCGCCTTCTCGCCGCGCCTATCGTGGCGGCGGGCGCTGGTCGCGCTGATAGCCGTCGCGTTGTTGGTGACTTTCGCGCAGCCGCCTCTGCTACACCTTGGTCTGAGATGGCCTTTCCCTGCCCGTCTGGCCCTCGTGGTTTTGACTTTAGCTCCGCTTGGCTTCTTCCTGGGCGTCCCTTTCCCCAAGGGGATGGCCTGGTTGGAACGAGATGCTCCTGACCTCATCCCCTGGGCCTGGGCGGTGAACGGCAGCATCTCGGTGGTCGCCTCGGTGCTGGCCGCGCTGTTGATCCTGTCGTTGGGCTATGGGTGGGTGCTCGGCCTGGGAGCCTTCATGTACGCCCTGGCCTTGGCGGTCAGCGCATGGCGGGGCGGGGCCGGACGTGCGCCCGAAAGGAATTAGGTTTTGACTTTTGCGAGTTTCTGGCATACAATCTCCCAAGCAGATGGCCTCGGTATGCCATCTGCTGCCACTATTGGGCTCTGAGCCGCCAGAAGGACGTTAACCGATGACGATGACGAGTGCGCAAATTCGCCAGGCCTTCTTGGACTACTTCCAGGAGATAGGGCACACGGTCTTGCCTAGTTCGTCGCTGGTGCCCGTAGGAGACCCTACCCTTCTCTTCACCAATGCGGGGATGAATCAGTTCAAGGATGTGTTCCTCGGCCTGGAGCAGCGCCCTTACCGGCGTGCGACGACGGCGCAGAAATGCATGCGCGTCTCCGGCAAGCACAACGACCTGGAGAACGTAGGCCCCTCGCCGCGCCATCACACCTTCTTTGAGATGTTGGGCAATTTCTCCTTCGGCGATTACTTCAAAGAGGATGCCGTCCGTTTCGCCTGGGATTTTTTGACCAGCGAATTGCAATTGCCGCTGGAACGCCTTTGGTTTACCGTCTATGAGAAGGATGACGAGGCCGCGGAGGCGTGGCGCAAGATGGGCGCATCGCCTGAGCGCATCCTTCGCTTCGGCGAGAAGGACAACTATTGGGCGATGGGGGATACGGGGCCCTGTGGCCCCTGCTCGGAGATTCATTATTACATCGGCGACCTGACGAAACAAAGCGCGGCGGGCGTCAACCATGATGACGACTACATAGAGATCTGGAACCTGGTCTTCATGCAATATAATCGGGACGCAGCGGGTAGGCTGACGCCTCTGCCGCGCCCGTCGGTGGATACGGGGATGGGGCTGGAACGGATCGCGATGGTGATGCAGGGCGCGCGCGCCACCTATGAGACCGACCTGTTCAGGCCCATCCTCCGACGCATCCAGGCGCTCCTCGGCGAGACGGAAGAGGCGACCGGCCGGCGGCTCATCTCGTATCGGGTCATCGCCGACCATGCCCGCGCGCTCGCCTTCCTGATCGGCGACGGGGTTTTACCTGCCAACGAAGGGCGAGGCTACGTGTTGCGGCTGATCTTGCGCCGCGCGGCGCGCCACGGGCGGCTCCTGGGCTTTGAGCATCCTTTCCTGGCCGCGGTGGCCGACGCAGTCATACAAATCATGGGCGATCACTACACGGAGCTGCGGGAGCGTCAGGATTTCATCAAACGGGTCATCACCCAAGAGGAAGAGCGGTTCCAGCAGACCCTTAACGTGGGCATGACGCTTGTGGATGAGCTCATCCGGCAATTGCAAAGCGAGGGACGGTCCGTGATACCTGGCGATGAGGCGTTTCGCCTCTATGATACTTATGGCTTTCCTCTGGATTTAACCAAAGAGATGGCAAAGGATCATGGCATGACGGTGGATGAGGCGGGGTTCCGAGCGGCCATGGAGAAACAGCGGGAGCAGTCTCGCGCGGCCTCTCAGTTCGTCATGGAGGAGGCGGATGAGCAACAACGATACGCCCGTTTGCTGGAGCAGTTGCGGCAGGAGGGGCGCGTAGGGCCTGCGGGGGTAGATCACCCCTACGATGAGACGACGCAGCTAGAGAGCCAGGTCCTCGCCATCCTGAAAGACGGACGGACGGTCCCTACTGCGCGGCCGGGGGACGCGGTGGAAGTGGTCTTGGCCGCGACGCCCTTCTACGTGGAGTCCGGTGGCCAGGTCAGCGACACGGGCCTGATCGCGGCCTATCCGGAGAACGTTGCCCTTTCGCCCGAGGGCACGCCGATGGGGGAGCCGCGTTGGGAGATAGAGGTGGAAGATACCCGCGAGCCAGTGTCAGGCCTCATCGTCCACATCGGCAAGGTTACCGCGGGGACGCCGCGACAGGGCGACTCCGCCTGGGCCCTGGTGGACATGGATCGGCGCTGGGACATCATGCGCAACCATACCGCCACCCATCTGTTGCACAGCGAGCTCCGCTATGTGCTTGGTGAACATGTGCACCAAGCAGGTTCGCTGGTGGCGCCGGATCGCCTGCGCTTTGACTTCACCCATCCGGCCATGATGACCCAGGACGAGTTGGACGCCGTAGAACGGTTGGTCAACGACGCCATCCTGGCAGCCTATCCGGTGGAGACTGATCATTCTACATATAAAGAGGCGGTCAGTTCAGGGGCCATTGCCCTCTTCGGTGAGAAGTACGGTGAGGTCGTGCGCGTCGTCAGGGTGGGCTGGGATGACGAGACCTTCTCTAAAGAACTGTGCGGTGGCACGCACGTCAGCAACACGAGCGAGATCGGCCTGTTCCACATCATTTCTGAGAGCAGCGTAGGCTCAGGCATTCGGCGCATTGAAGCGGTTACCGGACGGGTCGCGCAGAGGATGGTGCAAGAGCGGATGAGGAAGCTGGAAGCGGCCGCTTCCTACCTGGGTTGTCAGCCCGATGAGGTAGACCGCCGGGTGCTGAACTTGCTGGACGAACTGGAGAACCTGAGGAAGGAAGTAGCCCGTTTGCGCCGCACCCTTGCCCAGCGCGACTTTGAGCGACTTCTGGCGCGCGCGGAGGACGTGAAGGGAACGAAGGTATTGGCTGTGCAGGTGGAGGCGGCGGACGCGGAAACGATGCGGGAGATGTCCGACTGGTTCCGCGCGCGGCTGGGCTCCAGCGTGATCGTCCTCGGCGCGGCGATTGATAACAAGCCCAGTTTCGTGGCGGCCATCACGCCCGACCTGGTGGAGCGAGGTTTGCATGCCGGGCATTTGGTGAAAGTCGTGGCCCAGGCTGTGGGCGGAGGCGGCGGCGGCAAGCCGACGCTGGCCCAGGCTGGCGGCCGCGACCTCACACGCCTCGCGGAGGCGCTGAGTTTGGTCCGCCCGTGGGTTGAGCAGCGGCTGGATTCGTGACCCCAAGTACGTCTGTGGAAGACCATTTCGCAGTGATAGAGGTGCCTGCCGAAGCGACGCTGGCCAGCATACAGACCAGGCTAGAGCAGATGCAGGCGCCGCGCGTGGCCTTGTATCTCCCCCAAGGGTGTCGCGCGCTCTCCAATCCCGTTCAGTTCGCGGCCCTTCGCCGCACAGCGGCGCGCCTCGGGCTTTCCCTGGCGTTGGTCACGCGCGATCCGCGCCTTCGTTCGCTGAGCAAACTCGGTGGGCTTCCTGCCTTCGGATCGGTGGCGGCGGCCGAGCGGGCTCGCTTGAACGGTCGCATAGGGCCTGCCACGGTGGTAGGGTTGCCCAACTTGGCGATCCTAAACGGGAGGAAGCGAGCGATGCAAGGCCGGGGCCACCCGGCGCGTGCCGGCGTGGCTCGGCGGCGTGGCGTCCCACGTTGGCTTGCCAACGTCGGCCTTTTCATGTTTTTATTGGGGATGGTCGCCGTTGTGGGCTTGGCGATGCTTCTCCTGGTGCCTTTCGCCGAGGTTACGCTGATCCCTGCCCGTGAGCCTCTGACCGCCGTCGTGCCCATCACGGCGGACCTCGCCATCACGCAGCCCGATTTCGGCGCCCGCCTCATCCCGGCGCGTAGGGTGGCGGTGGACGTGGAAGGTACGGGCGAGATCGCCACTTCCGGTCGGCGCAACGCGCCGGCAGATCGGGCCAAGGGCAAGGTGGTTTTCATCAATCGCCGTGCCCAGGAGGTTGTCGTCCCGTTGGGAACCATCGTCGGCACCTCTACCGGCGATAACGTTCGCTTTCGGACCACCATCACGGCTACTTTGCCAGCCGTCTTGGGTGGCACGGCCGAGGCGGAGATAGAAGCCGTTGACCCTGGCCCGCGCGGGAACGTGCGCCCCTTTACCATCAACAACGTAGAGGGGCCGCTGGGCTTGCTGGTGCGTGTGGTGAACGAGGCGCCCACTGCCGGCGGCACCCTGAGCGAGGTCCCCGTCGTCACCCAGGCAGACAAGGATCGGCTACGTGAGGCGACCGAGCGGCAGTTGCAACAGGCTGCCTATGTCCGCCTGTCGGAGATCTTACAGGCGGGTGAGTTCGTGCCACCTGCGACGGTGGGGACGGTGATCTTGAGCGAGACGTTTGATCGCTTCGCTGGCGAAGCCGCGCCGGTTCTGCGCGTCAAGTTGCGGGTGCGGGCGCGCGGGTTGGCGGTGGACGGCGGGTCGGCTCGCGCCATCGCCCAGAGCGCGCTGGCCAACTTGGTCCCGCCTGAGGGCCGCCTGCTGGCCGAGGGCCTGAGCATACAGCCGGGGCCGGTCACCTCTGCCTCGGCAGAGCGCGTGCAGTTCACCATGAACGCGTCGGGCTTCGCGGTGCGCCGGGTGGATACCTGGCGCGTGCGGCGGCTTCTGTATGGGCTCGCGATCCAGGACGCGGGGCCGGTGTTGGAGCGGCATCTGGCTTTGCAGGCATCGCCTGTCATCTCCGTTGGCCCGGATTGGTATGTGGAGCGATTCGGCCTGATGCCCCTGTTGCCGTGGCGCATCCGTGTGCAGGTCAGGTACGGCAATGTTGGCCCCTGAGGTTCTGGCCCCGGGCCCGATCCTCGGCTTAGACGTGGGGGAGAGGCGCATCGGCGTGGCCTGTAGCGACCCTACCGGCACGCTGGCCTCGCCTTGGACGGTCATCCGGCGGGGCTCGCGCGCGGAGGATTTCATGGCTTTAGCGAGGCTCGTGCAGGAGCGACGCGCCGTGGCGGTCGTCGTGGGCCACCCCCTGAACATGAACGGCAGCGAGGGGCCGCAGGCCCGGCGCGTGGCCCGCTATGCACGAGCGCTGGCAGAGCGCTTGGCGATCCCCGTGGTGCTGTGGGACGAGAGGCTCTCTACGGAGATCGCGCTGGAGAAGCGACGACTTGTGAAAACCTCTGGCCGCCCCGCGCCGGTGGACGCCGAAGCGGCGGCGGTCATCTTGCAAGATTACCTGGACGCGCGCAAATCCCTATGTCCCGAATCATCCGCAACTTCTTGAGCCTTGTCATCTTTGTTGCCACCCTTGGCACCCTGGGCCTGGCCGGGGTTCTCGCGGGCCGACACCTGAAGGCGCAGTGGGAGAGCCTGCCGGAGCCTCAAACCGCGTTCTTGAAGCCTGAAGGCGAGCCGGCCCAGGAAGGCCTCACGCTGGAACGGTTGGAGCGATTTGGCCTTGGCCTCTATTTGCGCTGGCAGCGCGAGTTCGTGGAGCGGCCGGCGGGCAGCAGCACCGAATTGCGCCCGTTCACCATCCAGCCGGGCGAGACGGCGGACACCATCGCGGCCCGCCTGCAGCGGGAAGGCTTCATCACCGACGCTGGCCTGTTTAAACTGTACATGCGCTACTACGGCATTGATCGGCGGATAGAGGCGGGTGATTTTGAGCTTGCGCCCAGCATGACCATGCAAGAGATCGCGGAGCGATTGCAGCGCGCGCGGGTAGACGAGATCGCGGTGACCATTCCGGAGGGCTGGCGAGCCGAGCAGATCGCCGAGATGCTCACCCAACAGAACATCACCGATGGACGACGATTCTTGGAATTGGTGCGCCTGGGCGACCCGATGGCAGCGGGCTTGGGCCCCTACCTTTTCCTGGCCGCGCGCCCAGCCGGCGCTTCCTTGGAGGGCTACCTCTTCCCCGACACTTATCGCCTGCCGGCGCGGGCTACGCCGGAAGACCTCCTGCGCCGCATGTTGGATAACTTCGCGACGAAGGTCACGCCGGAGTTGCAACAGGAAGCCCAGGCTGCAGGCCTGAACCTGCACGATCTCATCATCCTTGCCTCCATTGTGGAGCGGGAGGCGGTGCGGGCCGATGAACGCCCGCTGATCGCTGGCGTTTATCTCAACCGCCTCAACGGTGCCTGCGATCAAGAGGCGGGCGGACGCTATCTGCAAGCCGACCCTACGGTGCAA
>DAOTYP010000024.1:0-15485 GCA_034434975.1 Anaerolineae bacterium
CCCGTCACCGCAGCGTGATCAACTTCCTGGTCAATCTGCTCTGTGGGTTGATCGCCTACTGCCGTCAGCCCAAGAAACCTTCCCTGGCATCAGAGGTAGCTGCTCTGCTGCCCGCTTAAACCGAACTCACGTTAACTTAGCGCGACGAAAGTGTTAGGCAGCGAAAACCGGCGCCACGCACGGAACAACGGACAAGGCTTTCGGAGGACGGCCTCTGTCGCACGCCGTTCAGCAACGGAAGAATCCGACACGGTTGACATTATACCACCATATCCCACGACCCCGCGAACCTGACCCGGCTCCGGCGCCTGCCTCCCATGAGGAGCCCGCTCCATCGCCGCGGTTGTAGGTATACGGGTAAAGCCGACGATGACTTGACGAAAACCGATTCTTGGACTATACTCGGAGAGAGAGCCGAAGTGGCGGAACTGGCAGACGCGCGCGACTCAAAATCGCGTGAGGGTAACCTCTTGTGGGTTCGACTCCCACCTTCGGCACTAATTCCCACACCTTTCTAACGATCTCGCTCTCGTTTTTCCGAATCTGCATAGGAGCCGGCGCCTTTGGTCTCAGGCTCCCATTCCACCCGGTCACGAAACCTCATGCAGCGACCAGGTACTCGCCATTTGTGCTTGTGGGTCGCCCTGAGCGTGGTCCTCGTCGCGTTGGTGACCTGCGGCGCGCCGTCTCGTCCACCTAGCCCCCAAGAACGTGAGGCCCAGGTGCTCGCCATCGCGGCGGACTATGCTGCCACACAAGACCTGGCACAGGCTGAGGCCCGCCTAGAGCAACTGGGCCTGCCCAACAGCCACCAGTACGTGGCGCTTCTGGCAGAACAATACATTCGCGAGAGGCAAGAGGGCGAACGGGTTGCACAACTGGTACGGCTGGCCCATGATCTGGGCATGGTGACCGAGGCCATAGAGAAATACCACGCGACCGCCTTCCCGGAACCTGCCTCGGCCACGCCGACCGAGGCGGCGATGTCCGCAGCAGCCGACCTTAACCCTACAACAACCCCAACCGAAATGACCGAGACATCTCGGGCCACGGCAGAGCCGACGGCAACGATGGAGCCCGTCCCTGAAACCGCTACGCCTACGTCCATCCCCAGCCCTACTCCGACCTCCGTCCCCCCTACGGCGACGCCGGTGCCGCCTTCTCCGACGCCCACGCCGATCCCCTCCCCTTTCGCCGTGGCCAAGACAACGGCGAAGGTCCGCTACGGGCCAGGGACCTCTTACCCGGTCTTGAACACGCTGAAGGTGGGCTCGCAGATACCGATCGTCGGCCGCAACCAGGCGGGCGACTGGTGGCAGGTCTGCTGCATCGGCGGCAAGAAAGGATGGGTGGCCGCCAGCGTGGTGGAAGCGCGCGGCAGGCTGCAAGATGTCGGCCTCGCCACCGACATCCCGCCATCGCCGACGCCCCCCCCCCAGGCTACGCCGACACCTGTGCCGCCTACCGCGACGCCCAAGCCCAGCGTCGCCTATCGCGTGAAGAGCGTCCGGCTGCGGGCTGTGGGGGAGCATTCGCAACGCTGCAACGCGGGCGATCACTACATCGCGGCCCTCGTCGTTGACCCTGCCGGCAATCCCTTGGATGGCGTGCGGGTGCGAGGCCTTTTCTCAGGCCGGATTGAGGTCACCGGTGCCCAAGGCAAAGGCCCGGGGCGCGTGGAATTTGACATCTATCGCGGGGGTGGCGATCAGTTAGATATCGTGGATGACGGCGGCAACCGCATCAGCGAGGTCACACGCGGGATGAGCGCAGATTGGCCCGACTTTGACCTCTTGCGCGATGCCGGCTACTGTAGTTGCAAGCCCCACCCCGACGAGGCCAGTTGTCGGTCGGACTTGGAAAACAAAACGTACCTCTTCGCCGTCGGCCATTACACATACGAGGTCGTCTTTGAGCGCACCTATTGAGTTCGGCTCTCCCGCTGCCTCGCGTCTTCTCTGCGGAGAACCGAACATCCCACCGGGAGGGTAACCCGATCGTGAAAAATCGCTTTGTCCAAAACGCTCCCCTCTTTGCCGGCCTGACGGACGCGGAGCAATCGCTTCTCGGCGAGAGGCTCCATTTGGAGCACTACCGTCAGGGAGCAGCCATCTTCGCGGTCGGTGAGGAGCCGAGCGCGTTGTACCTGGTCAAATCCGGCTGGGTGCGGCTGATCGGCAGAGGGTTAGACATCCTGGCCAGCCTAGGGCCGGGGAGCATCTTCGGCGAGGCTGACCTTTTCCTGGGGCGCCCCCGCGCCACGCGCGCCGAGGCCGCTACCGACGCGGACCTCTGGTCGCTGGCCGGAAGCGACCTGGAGGAACTGGTCACTCAACACCCCGCTCTAGGCATCCGGTTGAGCCGCGCCTTCGGCGCGCCCTTAGTGCAACTCCAAAGATATCTACTGGCGCGCCTACGCCAGGTCTCCGGCCTCTCGGAACTGAGCGACGAAGCATTGGCCGAGCTCGCCGCTCGGCTGCGCGCCCGCGAGATACCGCAAGGCGAGACGGTCATTCCCGCCGGCGCCTGGGTGGATGGGCTGTACATCGTTGAGTCGGGCAGCGTCCACCTGCACCAGGGGAGCAGGGACCATTTTGCGACGCTGGAATCCGGCTCCCTCCTCGGCGAGATGGCCCTCCTCACCGGCAAACCTCAGGAAGGAGAGGCGCGTGCCGCGACCGACACGCTGCTATGGGTGCTGCCGAGGGCCGACTTTGAGGAGCTATCCGCCAGATACCCCGAGCTCGCCCGAGGCCTCAGCCGCACGCTGCGCGTCAGCCTTAGCGCCGAGGAGCAAGCCTTGGCCGTAGAGCGCCTACGCGCGGTTTCCCTCTTCGCCAACCTGCCCTCGGATGTCTTGCAGGCCATAGCGCAGCGTCTCCTCGTCCGATTCGTGCCGAAAGGCGAGTTGGTCTTCCACGAGGGCGATGCCGGTGATGCGTTGTACCTGGTTGAGTCGGGCGAGGTAGAAATGATCGCCGGCGCCCCCCGCGGCGGAGAGGCCTTGGGGCGCATAGGCCCTGGCGGCTTCTTCGGTGAAATGGCCTTGCTGACCGGCCTACCCCGCACATCGTCGGCCCGCGCCGTGCGCGATGCCAACCTGTGGGTTCTCTACCGCAACGATTTTGACGCCCTTTTGACCCAACACCCTGCCCTAGGCATCGCCTTAAGCCGCGCGCTGGCGGAACGGCTGGCTTCGGTAGAAGAGTGCCATGCAGGGCAACATCTGCGCCACATGGTCCTGTTGCAAGGGCTCACGGATGCCCAACTGGCGGAGGTAGAGGGCCGCTTGCGCCCCGTGCGCGTGCGCGCAGGCGAGATCATCTATCGCCGGGGGGAACAAGGCGATAGACTCTACCTGATAGAGTCGGGCCAAATCAAACTGACCGGATGCAACGACGAAGGGGTCGTCAGTTTCAGCATCTTGGACGCCGGTGAATTCTTCGGCGAGCGCGCCCCTCTCACCGGCCGTCCACGTTCCACCACCGCGCAGGCCATGACCGACGCGGACCTTTGGGAAGTGAGCAAAGCCGAACTGGAAACGCTGATGTTGCGTTACCCGGTCATCGGCATCAACTTGAGCCGGGTCATCAGCCAGAGGCTGATGCGCCCGGAAGTCGCTTACGCCGAACCTTCTCGCCCGCCGACGAGGCCCCAGCGAGCGCCTGCCCCGCCTTACGCCCGTCCCTCGCCTCGCCCGGAGGCGGCCTCGCGTGAGCGCGTAACCCACGAGCCCGCCTCTACTGCGGCGATCCCAAGCGGCCTCATCGGCGCGCTGGCCGGCCTGCAACGCGCGGCGGACGAGTTCGCCCTGTGGTACCATGCCCAGAGCACGGCGGCCAAATTGCGCTTCGCGGCCCTGCTGCTCCTTTTGGCCTGGCTCCTCGGCATCGCGGCGCCGGCAACGATCATCTCGTCCATCTCCCTAGACCTCTCACGGGCGCCCGCTAAGGCCCTAGCCTCGCTGCCCCTGCCGATCTCCCGGCTGTCGCGCCAAGAGATCGCGCCGGCCGCCTTCGCCTTGGCCGACGAGACGCTGGGCTTTAGCCCGGAGGAACTCCTTCCTACGCCCACCTACACCCCCTTGCCGACGGAGACGCCCATCCCAACGAACACGCCGCTACCGACGGCGACCCCCACCGATACGCCGCTGCCCACGCCGACCTTTACCCCCATACCACCGACCAACACGCCACGGCCAACGCCCACGAGGCCGCGCCC
The DNA here is from genome assembly GCA_034434975.1 of Anaerolineae bacterium. Taxonomy (GTDB): domain Bacteria; phylum Chloroflexota; class Anaerolineae; order JADYZS01; family JADYZS01; genus JADYZS01. The sequence continues at coordinate 4,222 of DAOTYP010000024.1, forward strand.
AACCCCCACAACCGCCGAAAGGGGCGTAGCAGCGGCCGCGGCCTCCGCGCCCCGTGCTGCCGCGCGCCCCGGCCCCAACGTCTGGGATGGCCGGCTAGACCAGCTAGGCGTTACCTGGGCCCCGGCCAACGTGGAGCCGGGCCAGGTGTATTGGCGTTTGGTGGAGGCGCGCTGGGCAGACGAAAACGAGTCGGGAGGCCGCCATCACATCTTCATAACGGTGCTGGACGAGAACGGCAACCGCATCATCGGCCAGCCGGTGGTGGTACGCTGGGCGGATGGCCAGGAGGTGCGCCCCACCGAGGATAAGCCGGCCAACGAGCCTTCCTTTAACTTTCAGATGTATGCCGCAGGCAACGCCTACACCGCATACGTAGATGGCCTGCCCAGCGACAGCGTGGCCGGCATGGGCTTAGGCACCATCGCCCAGCGCACCTGGAAGTATCATACCAGTTTCTACTTGGTCTTCCAGCGCGCGATCCGCTGAAGGGATGAGGCCTTGCCCAACCAACGATCCCGTTTTTCTGCCAAGCAAACAATTTAGGAGGCGCGACTGCGCCTCCTAAATTAATTCCTCACCGAGTTGCCCTTCTATTCCCTAAAGCCGCGTCACATGCCCTCCGTTCTCGCGCGCTGTACCGATCTAGTCAGGCAACAAGGCCGGGTACGGCGACTCTAGCATCTCTTTCAAATCCTTAAGGAACAGGGCCGCGTGGGCTCCATCGGTTACCCGATGGTCCACCGATAAGGTCATGAAGAAAGTAGGCCGGGCCACCACTGCGCCGTTCTCTACCACCGCCCGTTCACGCACGCTTCCTACAGCCAGGATAGCCCCCTGCGGCGGGTTTATGATGGCCTGAAAAAGATCTAAGCCGTACATACCCAGGTTGGAGAGGGTGAACGTGCCACCGGAGATGTCATCCAGGGTAAGTTTGCCGCTTTGAGCCTTCTCCACCAGAGACTTGCGCTCGCCGACGATTTCTATCAGAGACTTCTTGTCTGCATCCCGTATAACTGGCACCACCAACCCTTGCTCCACCGCGACCGCCAGGCCCAAATGGATACCCCGATGCCGGCGCAGTTTGCCGTCTTCCCAACTGGCGTTCACCTCAGGATGACGCGCCAGGGCAAGGCCAATGACCTTGAGCAAAAGATCGGAAAGCGTCAAGCGCGCTCCCGTTCTACTTTCCACAGAAGCCAGAAGCCCCTCCCGCAATTCCAACAGACGCCGCGCCACAACCTCCATCGTGAGATAAAAATGGGGCACGTCGCGGAAACTTTCCGTCATGCGGCGAGCCATCACCAGGTGGATTTGCGGCGGGGCGATGAGATCTCCCATGTCGGCTTGCACAGGCCCTGACGGCTTCTCCTTCTGGGCTTCCATAAAAGCCAACACGTCCTCGGCTTGGATGCGACCGCCCGGGCCGGTGCCTTTGACCAGGGAGAGATCTACGCCTTGCTCCTCGGCCACGCGCCTGGCCGCTGGGCTTGCCCGCACTTTGCCAGCCTCTGGGGGGAACACAGAAGCGGGCTCCGCCGCGCGCGCTCCCACCTCAGCCGCCTGCGTCGCCGCATCCACCGGAGACGGCGCCCACGCCTCTCCCGGCGCAGCGATGTAGCCGATGATGGCCCCAACCGGCGCCTCTTCACCCGGCCGCAGCCGAATCCCACGCAGAACGCCCGACGCTGGCGCCGGCACCTCCTGACTAACCTTATCCGTCTCTATCTCTAAGAGGGGCTCTCCCTCTTTGACCTCGCCCCCTTCGGGCACGCACCAGCGCAAGAGCCTGCCGCTCTCCATCGTCACGCTCAGCCTCGGCATCGTGATCTCACGCATCGCCAACCTTCCGTTTAAACGAAAAAGATGAACCGACACTTTAGAGGCCGATAGACACTACAAAGCCAGGCGTAATTCCTCGTGATCGCGCGCGTACTCGTGAGGCGTCATTCCCCGACGAAAGGCCTCGGCCGCCTGCAGCATGGCAACGGTGCCGGCCCGGATGCCTTGGGGATGTTTGTTCACCCCTGAACCCGCCAACATCATGGCGTCAAAGCCTACCAGGGCCAGGTTCTCGGCCAGGTTGCCCGGCTTGAGGCCGCCCGAAACGGCTGGCATCATCGGCTTGATGTGCCCCATAGGTTCCCGCATCACGGAGACCTGCCGTTGGATCGTCTCGGCTTCTCCCCCGATCAGATATCCCCCGACGGTACTGACGCGAAAATAATCTCCGCCTAAGAGCCGCACGAAGCGCACGATCGCCCGCTCATCTACCCCCTGCCCCGGCACCCGGGTGAAGGCCTCCTTGCCGCCGCAGTGCGCGTAGATGGGCACCTGGATGTCGCGGGCGCGGGCCAGCATCTCTAAGGAGCCAAACCCTGCTGCCAGAAAATTCATCATGAGGGCGTTGGCGCCGTTCTCCAAGGCGATACGGGCATTGTCCAAGATGCGATCGGGCCCGGCCGTGATGTGCGGCGCATAGAGCACCTTTTGCCCCGTTTTGTCCTCTGCCCGACGCAACGCCTCGGACACGCGGCGAACGCGCTCAGCCAAGGGGCAGTAGGCGGTATTGAGCATCTTCTCGTCATCTTTAATGAAGCGCATCCCGCCCAAGGCCGCCTCATAGCAGATGGAAGCCACCTGTTCGGGAGTCAGGCCCGCGGTCGGCTTCACGATCGTGCCCACGATCAAGTCGTTAGGCCTCAAACCTAGCAGTTGCCGCGTTCCCTCCGGGCCGAAGCGAGGCCCCGGAAAATAGCGGAGGGCCGATGCCGGCAATTGAAAATCCATCAGACGGGATTTCTCGTAAAGTTTGAGGGCATGGGTGCCGCCGCCGACCATGGTGAGCCAGAGGCCGGGAAAAGCCGCCTCTTCCCAATTGAGGTTGAGCAAGGGAAAGGCCAAAACCACCTCGCCCTTGCCCGGCGCATGCTCCCGCACCTCCACCACCTCACCACGGCAGGCGGCGAACAGCGAGGTCGGCTCCCCAGCCAACCCCATCCACTGGCCGGTCGTTTCCAATTCCACCATCTCGGCGGCCACGTGGCGCAGGTCCCTTTGGGTCTCCAGATAATAGGTCGCAAAGAAATGTGTCTCCACGATGTGGTAGCCCCCTGTGCAAAATCCTCCCTCGCGATCCCCCTGCGATAGGGCGCGAGGTTTTCAAGTTACACGTTTCAGCGAGCCGTCAGGATTATAGATGCCGTACTTTCTTGCGGCCTCAATGAGCGCGTGGATGTTTTCCGCCGGTGTATCATAGCCTAACGCACATCCCGGCCCCAAGATGAACTCTCCCCCTGGTGCCAGGACCTCAATGGCCTCCCACGCCGCCTCCTCCACCAGGGAGGGCGTCTTCGCCTCCCAGATCAACTCGGGGTTGACCGGCCCCAGGAAGGTGCACTGGCCACGCATCACTTCCTTGGCGAGGCGCTTGTCCGTCTTGTAGTCAAGTTCCAAGATCTGCGCACCCGTCGCGACCATGTCCGAAAGGATGAGCGTAGCGTCGCCGCAGATGTGCAAGGCTACCGGGAAGTCGTCCCTGGCAACCGCCCGGATGAACTTGCGGTCATACGGCTGGGCAAATCGACGATACAAATGAGGTCCGATGATCGCAACCCCCGCCTCGCCCAGAGAGGTGCCATGTGCCCCTTGCTCCCGCAGGGCCAGCGCGTAGCGCGTCTGCACCTCTACACAGAACTCCAACAACCTGTGAATCAACCCCGGCTGCTCGTTGAGTTGCAGGTCCACGATCAACTGTTCCCAGCCACGCAGGGCCGCCGCGAGCGCGACCGGCCCTTGATCCGCTCGGCCCATGACGAAGGCGCGATCGCCGATCTCGCGGGCCACGATGCGAGTGGCTTTCAACACCTCACACATGGGATGCGCCGTATAGGGATCGGGCACCTGCAATCTCTCCACCTTCTCCAACCCGTCCGCCAGGATGTGCTCCACCACCCTGGGCGGCTCATCGGAGTACGCCACACCGCAGCCGCAGGCCTCGGCCTCCGCGCAGACCCCGTTCTCAATCAGCAAGACATCGTGACCGAACTCCCGCCAGAAGCGCAGTTGCGCCTCCGCCATCATCTCCCCGTTCTGCAAGGCCTCCGCCATGGGGAAGCCCGCATAATGGATCGTGGTCAAGAAGTTATGCAGGTCCACCGGCACGCGATCGGGGATCTGATGGTGGATGGTAGCCATGGCCCGTTCCAATGAATTCATGCGCTCCATAACTCTCGCCCTTCCGCGCGCAAAATTGCATCATCCCTTGCTATTGGCGCCTATATCTTTTTACCATCGGTTAAAAATTGCCAAGATCACTTTTTTGTGGCATCATGGCACCAACATCCGGCAGGTTCGTCGCCCTCGCCTGCGGCTGAAAACATTGTATTACAAAACTTCTGATACGTCAAGGGGATCATAAGTGATTACGAGATAGTTTGTATTGACTTTTGAATAGAAAAGTTTTATAATCTGTATGTCTTCCTTATTTCGGCGAACAGAGGTGAACAAGATCCTACAACCCCTACTTTTAAAGGGAGAGAGGTCATGGGCGCACGTAGGTCTCGTCTTTCACAGATGCTAGAGTTCATCCGCTCGCAAGAGCGAACCACGATCCAAGAGATGGTGGAGCGCTTCGGCGTCTCCGCGGTGACCATTCGCAAGGACCTGGAAGACCTTGAACGCGAGGGCTTGATCGTTCGCACCTTTGGCGGCGCCATGGCCCTGCGCACCAGCGATGTGGTGGAGGCCTTTCAGGTGCGCGCCCGCCTACAGAGCCGCGAGAAACGCCTCATCGGTTCGGCCGCGGCGCGGCTCATCCAACCTGGAGAGAGCGTCATCATGGACGCCGGCAGCACCACGCTGGAGATCGTGCGCCATCTCCACGGCATTGAATCCCTCAACCTGATCACGCCGGCGCTAAACGTCGCCTTGGAGGCGTGCACCCTGCCCCACGTCGCCGTCATCGTGCCGGGCGGCGGCGTGCTGGACCATTCCACCTTATCCCTGGAAGGCCCCGAGATAGAAGAGGCCTTCGCACGCCTCCACGCCGACAAGTTCTTCATGGGGGTGCGCAGCGTAGATGTGCAGCACGGGGCGATGGACACGCACATGCGACGCATCCGCCTCAAGCAAGCCATGATGCAGGCCGTGCGTCAGACCTTCATCGTGGCCGATTCCAGCAAGTTTGGCAAGGTCTCGCTGTTCCAGATCGCCCCCCTGTCGTCCGTGCAGGCCATCGTGACGGATGAGGGAGTTTCGCCGGACATGTTGGAGCAGATCACGGCCTTGGGCGTGCAGGTGTACATAGCCAGGGCAGGAGAGGCGCCGGAGGTCAGGCAGGCCGCAACAGCCCAGCAAGGCCGACAAACTGACAACTCAGAGGAACTTCACCTATGACGTTGCCCCTTCGCCCCCTCCTGGCAAGGCGGTTCCTCCGCGCGCGTCACGCCCCTCTCAACTCCCGCGCGGCCTCAAAAAGGGCTTCCACATTCGCAAACGGGAACCCAGGGTCAATCTCAATGTAGAGCCAAGACCCTCCTCCGGCCGTGCCGAAGGTCTCTACCAACCGGTACACGTACGTTTTGATCTGCTCCGGCGTGCCACGGTGCATCAACTCGCCGCGATCGGGATGCAACTGCACTGCTAACCCCAAATCACGGCAACGGCGGGCCAGTTCCTTCAGGTCAAAGAGGGGCAATTGGGGCCAGATGGCGGATACGTTGAGGTCTTTGAAATCTTCCAGCAGGGCACCGATCTGGCCGCACGAATGGAAGAAGACGTGCTTGCCCGCTCGGATGACCGGCTCAAACAGCTCCCTGTAACGCGGCTTGAAGAACCGTCTCCACACCCGCGGCGATAAAAGAAGGCGGTCGGTCGTGCCGTAATCATCCCCGAAAGAGACCGCATCCGCCCCTAACGCCAACGCCCTGTCCACCCACCCCGCTACGTTCTCCATGATGATGTCCGCGATCCTGTTGATCTCCGGCGTATCCAAAGTGATGTCGGTCAGAACATCTTCAATGGGCCGCAACGACTCCATCTTCTCTATCAGCGACCCGCCGACCCCGATCAGGAAGTAACGCTGCTTATGCGCGTTGGCCTTTGCTAAGGCAGCCTCAAACTCGGGCCCCTGGGTAGGCGGCGGGGACGGCGCGCGGTAGGTGGCCAGGGCCGACAAGTCCGCCAAGGGGTATTTCCAGGGGATCCCCCACACGCCGAAGATCCGATGCTCCCAGGTGGTGCCCCATTCATCGGTCCTGAAGGCATGGTAACTGCCGTCGGGGTCCCAGTCTTCCGGCTTGGGCGGCTCCGGCATCACAAAGTCCTCCGGCGGACCGAAGTCGTGCTCAAGGCTGCGCATCAGATCCAGCAGTTTCTGCCCGTGCTCAAACAGTCCTCCTGGCGACGGATGGATCTGCAAAGGGATGATGTCAGGTGGGCGAAAATTCAGGGCTGCATACACGCGTTCCCGTGGCAACATGGCTTCGTCCCCCTACGACGGACGAGGAGGCAAGATCGCCGTCCTACGTGTTCTTAACGAACCATTCCAGCAGTTCCTCTGCCTCGTCCGGCGTGTTCACCGTGGCGCTGTAGAGGGTCTTCTCCGGCCGCAGCTCTCGGTGCATCCGCTTCAATTCGTCCGGTGTCCCCCACACTGCCACCGCTTTGCCTCCTGCTTGCACGCGGCGATACAGGTCCAGGTAGTCAATAGGCTGGCCGCGCCCCTCCCCTGGCACATAGGAGAGCGTATGCAGCCCCCTGCTGGCGATCAGGTCGTTCGCGTGCACCAGCGCGCCGGGCCCGTCCCAATGATAGTAAACGTGCTTCACGATCTTGGCTTCCTCTTCCAGCACCGGCAGCACCCACCGCCGAAACATTTTGGGCCCAATCAGAGCACTGAAGTCGCACTGCAGCATCGCGGCCCCCTCCATGGAGTAAACGCCCTGCCAGTAGCCCAACTCGTCCATGCGCCCCGCGCGGGTTACGGCCTCCCACAGTTCGCGAAAGACAACGAGGGTATCGGCCATCGCCCGGTCTATGACCTCAGGCCGTTCCACCAGGTCCAGGCAAAGGCGTTGCGGACCTCGTAGGGCTGCCAGCAGGTCCATGTTCGTATGCAGATCAGGCGGCGTCAGGAGGACCTTGCCACCCATCCGCTCGGCTGCCCGGCGGTACAGTTCCAGCATCCTTTGCCAGAGAGGATGATCGTGCTGCAGGCGAATGGGCAGCGCCTCCTCCCAATCCTCTACACAAGGCACCGACCAACTTGTATCGCCGGAAGCCTCGTTCCAACGCAACGAGGCCCCGCAGAAGGCGGCGATCTCGTCCGGGCCGAAACTGATGAGAAAATTGGGCACGGCCTCGCCCCCCCAATAGGTGGCCTCGGCGGCGGCCAGCGCGCGGTCAATCACCTCATCTATGTCGCCGAAAGCCCGGTCGCGATAGGTGGGCCACGAGGGAGGATCAAACCCCGGACGCGGCGCCGTGACGCAGACAACCGGACGGTCTATGAGGTCGCCGGCGAAGAAGGCATTCCACCTCTTGGCAGCCTCCTCTAGATCCGGCTTGAAAGCCAAAGGAGCGGGTTTGCGTTCTACCTCAGACACAGGTTCCTCCTCACCCCTCAAGGCGCCCCGAAATCCTCAATGGCGTGCACGATGGCCGGGTAACTGGTCCGCCAGATCCCAACGGGTATGTTCTCCGAGATCTGGATCTGCAAGAGGCCCGTATGGCCTGCTTCGGATAAGATCTGCCACGCCTGCTGGTAAACCGCCTCCGGGCCGAAATGATGGACCACCGAGGGGAAGTTGACCCAGAGGCGCATCCAAGGCCACAGGGCATGCGCCTGGGCAGCGCTCGTGTCGTTGTTCGGCGGCGGAGTCAGCGAATCTATGCTGCCGATCCTTGACTCTCCGATCGCGTCCCAGAGCGGCTTCAGGTCGCCGTCCATGTGCACCATCACCGGCACCCCTTTATCGGCCAGCATATCTGCCAACTCCTGATAGAGGGGCACGCAATACTTGCGGAAGTAGCGCGGCCCGATGATGGGGGCCGTGATGTTGTCGGGGAAGTTCACAAAGGGAATGGGAACCTGGGCATGCACCTGAAGCACAATGGCGAAGATGCGACGCTCTATGTCTGTCAGAAGCGAGATGCACTCTTCCACCAGGTCAGGGTAGTCGGCCAGGTGGTTGCACAGATCTGTCAGGTTCACCCACAAGATCCACAAGTGCTGAAACGGCGTCCGATCCACAGCGACCATGGGCAGCCCATCGTCGCCCAACTCCCGTAGATCTCGCACGTAGCGGTCAAGGTCCGGATAGACGACCACGTCGCGCAGATAACTCATGAAAACCCGGTAATCGGCCGGCTCCTTGATGAAATGCTCCCTGAAGGCTTCGCCGCCGGTGGTCGGCTCGCGCAACCTCACCTCGGTTAACTGGCCTTCCGGGGTATGTAGCGTCCTGCGCATCCCACGGAAGCCATGCCATGCAATCTCCTGGCTTTCTATGCGACAGTGCGGCGTCTCAATCCGATGCACTGCGGACCAACGCGCGACCCCCATGTTGTCCCGGCCGATCACCGACCAGACTTCCTCATCCGGCGCCGCCAGGTCCTCGTACTGCACAAAGGGCACACGGTCGTGCTCGCGCCCTTGCAGGACCGCCAACATCCGTTCTCGCATGGTCATGCAGGCCATGATCGCCCCTCCCAGCGTTGACGCAGGCTCTCCACGAAAAGCAGAAAGGGTCCTGACCGGGCAAATAAAGCCTTCGCCGCAACCTGCTTCTCAGGTCCCGCCGGGGGCCTCTCCACCCCATAGGATGCGGTTTAACTCCTCAGGGGCCAATTGCTTCAGCCACCGGTTGTAGTCGGCCTCTATCTCGTCCGTCCACTTAGCATCTATCTGGGCCGAGGTGTACACGCCCTCTCGCAGTCGCTGAAAGCCGAAGTAGTCTCGCAGCCGCAGGTCCTCGGAATACTCCACAACCTCCTGCGCCAGGTGCGGCGGCACAAAGACCACGCCCGCAGGAGTGCCCAGCACCACGTCGCCGGGCATGCAGATAGCCTGGCCGATCCGACAGGGGACGTTCAAGCCGACCAACGTCACGTCGTCAATGCCGGTCGGATCGTAGCCCTTGGCAAAGGTGCAGAAATCCGGGATCTGCAGGATCTGTTGCAGGTCGCGGATGGCGCCGAAGATGACCTGGCCGCGGCCGCCGCGGGCCTTGATGGCCGTGGTGAGGTTCCCACCCGAGAAGGTGCCCTTGAAGATCTTGCCGAACAAGTCCACCACCACGACATCATCCTTCACCACGGTCTGGATGACCCAGGAGTTCATCGCGCCCTCGCGCCCTTCTTGCGTGTGTCCATATTCCATAAGGTAGTCGTGCAGGTCGGGGCGCAAAGGGACGAAGACGGCGGTTACCGCGCGCCCGACCAGGATGCGCTCAGGGAACGGGTTGAACCATTCGCCTTCCCACTGGAAACGGTAACCCTTCAGCCAGCAAACGCTCCACGCCTCCTCGGTCGTCACGTAACGCATACGCCGCAAGATGTCGTCGGGCACGCGCGGCCGACCGTCGTCAAAGCGCTCTCCTTTCCAGAGAGGGGTTAACTGGATGATGTCCTCTTTGCAGTTGAACTTCACGGGGGGGCTCCTTGCTCTTGTGCCGATGTTTGCTCGCTCGTGAGCGGCTTCGGTGACAAAGGGAGCAGGCTCGTTTGTAACACGTTTCGGGCGATTTGGCAAAATCTCCCTAATCGTCCCAATATCGTTCACCCGGCGCCAGATGGGCCTTGGCCACGTCCGGATTCAGGGTCAGGCCCAAGCCGGGACCCTCAGGCAGGTGAAGGTAGCCATTCCGGATGAGCGGTCGCTCATGCACGACGAGGTCTTCAAACCACGGCCAATCGTATCCGGCCCGCTCCATCATGCCGAAATCCCGAATGGTTACCGCGCAATGGGCCGAAGCCACGTAGCCCACGATGCTGGACGCGTTGTGAGCGCACGTGGGGATGTAGTGCACATCCGCCATGTCGGCGATGCGCTTCGTCTCCAATAGGCCGCCCGACTTGGGGATGTCAATGTGCACGATGTCAAGCCCGTGCTGCTCAATGAAGGGGCGGAACTCATGCCGGGTGTAAAGGTTCTCTCCCGTGCAGATGGGAACCTCCGAGACCTCGGTCAGCCGCACCCAGGCCGGCGAGAAGGGCGGCGGCAGAGGGTCTTCCAACCAGATCGGATGGTAGGGTGCCAGGCGTCTCGCCAGTTCTATGGCGTCGCGCAGGTCAAAGGCCCAATGGCAGTGCACGGCAATGTCAAAGTCCTCGCCGAAGGCCAGGCGCAGGTTGTCCATAGCCTTCTCTACCCGCTTCAGGTCCGACGCCGTGAGGCGGCGGCTCATGCGCTCGTGCCCGACCTCCGCGTACTGCGGGTCGTAGCGGAGGCCCAGGCTTTCCACATCTGCTGTCTTAATGGCCGTCCAACCCTCCTCACGCATCTTCGCGGCGTACTCCTGACAGGAGGCCCGGCTGAGGATGTCTTCGGGCATCCCCGTCCGGTACAGGCGCACCTTGTCGCGGAACTTGCCGCCCAGGAGGCGATAGACCGGCAGGCCCGTCAACTTCCCTGCTAGGTCCCACAGCGCGATCTCCACACCGCTGATGGCTGTAACGACCAGGCCGCTCAGCGCGTGTCCGCCGGCCCATTGGTGGGTCACCTTGGTATAGAGGCGGTCCACATCCAGCGGATTCTCACCGACCAACAGGGGCTTGATCTGGCGCTCAATGATGGAGCGCAGGCCCCATCCCCAATAGGCCTCGCCCAATCCCCATACTCCCTGATCGGTGTCCACGCGGATGAGGTTCCACGGCGGTGTGTCGCGGTCCTGCAGGACCATCAGGCGGATGTCGGTGATCTTCGCATCAGACACGACTTGTCCTCCTCCGAGTTTTAGTTCATTATATTGAAAAACCATACCGTGTCAAGAACCGACCTTAAAGTTACGGTGTAATATAAATTGACTTTTGAACAGAAACATTTTATAATTGGCCCTAGGAGGGAGGCTCATGGAAGGCTTTGACCAACAGGTAGAGGACTATTTCACCCGCCTGCGCAAGACGGTGGACGTGGTTCCCAAGGCCGATGTGGCTACCCTGGCCCGCCTCCTCTTGCAGGCTTACGACCACGACAAACTGGTGATCACGATGGGCAACGGCGGCCACGGTGCTACGGCCTCTCATTTCATCAACGACCTCTCCA
>DAOTYP010000025.1:0-42404 GCA_034434975.1 Anaerolineae bacterium
CGCGCGCGGCTGCGGTCTAGCAGGTAACTGCCGAGCAGAGCGGAGCAGAGGAGCCACGAATCGGAGTGGGCGTTGTCCAAGTAGGTGTCCATGACGCGGTAGGCGGCGGCGAACAGCCCCACCGCCATGAACCCCCACCAGGCCGATGCGGTCTTCTCGCGCACCACGATGTACACGAGGAGGCCGCTGCCGAACATGCCCAAGATCGCCACCAGGCGCAGCGTGAACAAGTTCGCGCCGAAAACCCACGCGAAGGGCACGGTCAGCACGTAGTAGAGCGGGTTGTATGCCAGCGGCACGTAATCCGGCGTCGGCGCGGGGTAGATGGCTACCAGGGACATGGCGCGTCGCAGGTGCTGCAGCACGACGCCCTCCATGATCTCCAGGTAAAGCGGAAAGCGCGCGTGGTTGAACCAAAGGAAGACGAGGAAAAGGATGTTGGCCCCCGCCCAGGCCCCCAAGGCCCCGCGCGCGACTTGGCTCCCCCTGGCCGCCCAACGAGGGAGCGCGGCCGCGCCTACATCAGACAGCGATCGCGTCTTTCCCGCTAGGCTTTGACCTGCCTGCGCGCTCATGGCCCGTGCAGCCTGTAAACCTCGTAGCGCAGATCACCCTCGCCGATCGTTGTGAGGAGGTCCGCGTGAGCGGCCAGGAAGTCGGCGTCGTAGATTTCCAGCCACCTCGCAAACCAGCCGACGACCACGAAAGAGGGCCGATGCTTCTGAAAGTAGGCCGCGCCGAGGCGATAATCCCGATTCCCACCCCGATACAAGGCCGCATGGGCTTCTACCAAAAGGCGTTGCTCGGGAAAATGGTAGGTGTGATCGGTCAGGATGGCCAGTTCGCGTTCCCAGGTTTCAATGACCGCGCCGTCGTGAACCGTCTCGCTGAGAAAGGCTGCGACCCGCTGTGGGCCCTCATCGCGCGCCCACACGTGCACGCGCACGACCGCCAGCAAGGGGGCGCCGATCATCAGACCCAGCCCCAGCAAGGCCATCAGGCTCAGGACGGCTTTCCCAGGCCTCCCCTGGCGAACCTCCGACCAGAGGAGGGGACGGGGAACGCCGACTCCGCCGAGGAGATCGCGGCCCAACTTGGCGACGAACAAGGCGGAAACCGCCCCCGGCACGAAGAGGTAACTGAGCCAAGGCACGCTCCAAAGGTAATAACCCAGCCACAGCAAGGTGAAGATGAGCAACGCCGCCAGCAGGAAACCTTCCCGTTCACGCCTGAGGCTCCAGAGGCCGGCATAGAGGAGCGCGGGGATGCCCCAGAAGAAGTAGAAGTAGCCGGCATCCGCCCCCAGCAGGAACTTGAGCGCGGTGAAGAGGAGATGCGCGTCCAGGCCGGTGGTGCTGCTGCCTAGCCGGCGCATGGCCTCGGAGTTTTGTCGGAAGGTGTCCATGCCGAAGTAGAAGATTTGCCATCCCCACCAGGCGGCTACACAGGCGAGGGCCACCAAGCCGATCGCCACGACCTCTCTGAGGTTTCTCTGCCGGTAATAGGTCACATCCAGCAGCGCGAGGAGGGCCAGCGTGCCGAAGCCGATCAGGATGTAGGAACTCTTCGTGATCATGGCCGCCCCGATCAGCAGGCCCGCGAGCCCGTTAAGCCATTGCCTGCCGGAGCGAACGCTCTGCAGCCAGGCGAGCCACCCGCCCAAGAAGAAGCCGAGCGCCGGCACTTCCCCTAACACCTGTCGCCCAAACCACAGGAAGCGAGCCGCGGGCGACCCCAGAAGGAGGGCGACGGCCAGGAGGGCGGTGGGGCGGTCAAACAGTCGCAGGCCTACCGCATAGAGGGTTGCAAGGGTGGCCAGCGTGAAGAAAGCCATGACGAGGCGACCCTGCACCAGGCCGATGCCGAACAGCCTGAAACTCAAGGCGACGGGCAACAGCACCGTCGGGCCGACGCTCTGGATAGGCCCGAAGGTTTGGTAGCCGTCGGAAGCCCGCACCGCGTAGACGCCGTCCTCCACCAGCGTCCTGGCCACCGACATCGCCGCGCCTTCGTCGTGCCAGGTGCGCGGGGCGTACTGCAGGTTGTAGAACACAAGGAGCGGCGCCGCGAGCGCTAGGCCGACCAGGAAGACCTTTTCCAGATTGGCCCTGTGGGTGAGCCGGCGGGCGGCCCCTCTCGCGAAGGCGCGCGGCGCGGCCTCTGACCCTCCGACCGACGTGGCCTCCTGCCTGATGGGGGTCATGTTTGCTGGGCCTCTTCTCTCGCGCACGCGTTGAACTTCACACCGTAGTACCGCTGCAGGAAAAGCCGCAGAGCCTTGTGGATGGGATCGGAGACGAAGGGGGTCTGCATGGTTGCCAGGTCAAAAACCAATGCCCCCGGCGGAGGCGTCCAGCCGGAGCGATTCACCAGTAAAATCTGGCGGACGCCGTGGGAAGGCTCCACCCCTCCTGGCAGCGCGCCGGTGGACGGAACCAACAGGACGTGGTACGTCATCCCTCGCCAGCGAAAGCGCAGGCTCCCTCTCGCCTCCTCTACGGCCTTCAGCCCAAGTTCACGGCGCAGGCCCACCTCGGCGAAGTCGCGCAGCATCTGCGCCACGGCGCCGTCCACGCGCGCGGGCGACATCTCACGCTTGACCTGCTCCATCCGATAGATCACCTGGGCCGGGTTCCCTTCTACCACCGAGCCGGACGGAACGTCCTGGGCGATCACTGAGCCGGCGTTGACGAACGTGTCGTCGCCGATGGTGACCCCAGGATGAATCAGCACGCCCGCCGCGCACCACACCTTGTCGCCGATGGTCACGCCGGCCCGCTTGGCCCAATAGCCCTCCGTATAGGGCAGGAAGGAGCCGTGGGTGAACACCATGCTGCGCGGCCCCAAGGCCGAGCCGTGGCCGAGGCGCACTTCCTCGTCCACGTTGATCAGGCTTTGCGGGCCGATGTAGCAGTGATCGCCGACGATCAGGCTGGCGGAGCCGTAAACGAGGGTGAAACTGCTGATCTCGCTGTAGCGGCCCAGCCTCACCTGGCCTGCCAGATGGATGAGGGTGAAGGGCCGAACCTGGCTGTAATCCTCCAACTCTACCTGGCCGCCCATGACCGCCGAGAACCAGCCGAGCCGGGCTTGCCGCCCGATCTTTGCCCGACGAAACCAGCGCAGGAGCCATTTTTTGAGGAAGGGCGGGCTGATGAAGATCAGGCCGAAGAGCCAGCCTCCCATCACATCCCTTTCCTCAGGCCGCGGCTGGCCCGGACGAGGGCCGTGTAGCGCGCGGCCCAGTGTTGGGCGATCTCCGCGGGCGTAGCCAGCCAGAAATCCCCGCGCTCTCGCAGGTATTCCAGAAGGCCGCGATAGGTTCGCGCCCAATCCGGGAAAAGGGCGTCATCCCAGACGTACTCGTGGACGTCTATCACCAGGGAGCCTCCCAGCCGAGCGGCGCGGTCTGCCAGGTCCTGCAGTAGGGCCATGCGATCGCCGGGGTTGTATGCCCTCTGCCCGAACAGTTGATCATCCATCCAGGCCAAGGGGAGTTGCAAGGTCCGCAGTTCTCGCCGCTCCGCCTGGTGAAAGGGGAAGAAGGGCTGGGCAAGGGCGCGTCGCCAGCCTAAGTAGCGATCATGGGCCAACGACGAATCGTACAGCAGGCCGATCTGCTCGTGGATCAACAAGGTTTCCTCTGGGTTTTTGGGATGCAAATGCCAGTAATGGTGGTGATTGCCGACCACCTTCTGGCCGCTGGCCTCCTCTAACCTTTCCTTCTCGGCTGCGAACTTCTCGCGCCTTTGATAGGCCAGGTAACTGGCCTGCAGACCTATCTCAAAGCCCTCGTCGGCCAGGTGACGGAAAAGCCGTCGGAAGCGTTCCGAGGCGATGTCGTAGAAAGGATCCGGCCTGCCTGCGGCATACGCCAGCAGCGAGCCTCGCCGCGCCACGAAGTAGAAGGCCGAACGGATCCCCATTCCCTTTTCCAGGTTCACCCAGTTGGGAAAGTGCCAATGGGTGCGCCTGCCGACCAACACCTCCAGGGCCGGGCCGATCCCTCGCCGCCCCAGGCGCCTGAGAACCCGCAACGGCTCCAGCCACCT
Organism: Anaerolineae bacterium; assembly: GCA_034434975.1. Lineage (GTDB taxonomy): Bacteria > Chloroflexota > Anaerolineae > JADYZS01 > JADYZS01 > JADYZS01. The sequence continues at coordinate 4,053 of DAOTYP010000025.1, forward strand.
CAGGCTCTCCGGGTAATCTACGTCGTGCCCTACCCCGGCTGCCGCCCGCTTGCCGTGCGGCCAGCGCGGTTCAGGCGCAGGAAGCCCCAAGCCCCGCAGGGTCTCCTCCAGCCACGCGCCGATCTGCGAGGCCAGCGCTCGGCGAAGGATGCCTTGCCGGAGCATCGGCGTCCCTGTCAGATCAAAGAACCCATGCCGATCTTGGGGCCAGTGTCGCTCCTCTTGGCCGGTTGCCAGCCAATAGACATCAAAAATGAGGTCGCGCTGACATTCTACCCAGCCGTCGCCGCGCTGAAGGGGATAGGCTGCCTCTCCATCCTGGGCGAAGACGGGATGCATCAAGCCGTCGTGGCTGGCTGCACCCGCCAGGCGAAGGGTGGCCGCTCGCGCCCAGACGACAGGGTCGGCCCGAACGCGCAGCCGAGCCGACGGCGCGGCGGCCGGCTCGCTCACGTAGGCTATGTCGCAGGGGCTTTCCGGCGGCACCTCTTCCCAGGCCCAGCCGGCCCCCGTCAACAGAAGGCGCCAGACCCAATGGATCTCCGGGCCGTATCGCTCGGCCAGGGATGGCTCAAGCGCGAGGCGCAACCGGTGCCCATTCATCACGTTCCTGGAAAAGTCCGATCCTTCACGCGGCCAACGGGGACGATCACATGGGGTTGCGGCTTGCCGGGGCGTCGTGGCCACAACGGCCTGACCGTGATGAACCGATTGTAGTTCCCCTTGTACCAGACCCAAGAGGCACAGATGATCAAGGCGACCGAGACGACGAAGAGGAGCGGCCAGAGCGCGGTGAACGGCGGCTTCAGGATAGGGAAGAGCGCAAAATAAACATAGTATTGCAGAACGAACACGAACAGCGATGTCCGCCCTACCATGCTCAGCAGCGCCATCAGCCTGTCGGCCAGGCCTTTCCCCTCCAGGATGAACAGGACATACATGATCATCAGGCCCGCTCCCCCGTAAAACAGGAAGTAGATAGGGGAGGGAGGCCACTTTTGGTAGAGAGAGGCGAGGGCAGCGATCGTTGTCCGATGGGCGGGCGCGAGGTTCAGGAGCCCCGCTGCCTTGGCACCGCCTTTCAGCAGGAGGGCCAGCAGCAAGCCGGCCAGGGCGACCTGCAGGACGTAGCGGGACAGCGCCCGTTCGTCCCCCTTCAGGTGGTGCTCGCCGATCCTCTCTCCGATGCAGGTTCCCATCATGTACAGGCTCAGCCAGGGCAGCAGCGGGAAGTTCACCGCGTAAACCTTGGGGGAGGCCCCCCAAGGCCCGAGGAGGGTTTCCTGCAAAACGCTGAAGAGCCAGGAGGAAGGATGCCACAGCAAGGTCACAAGCCAGCCGAACCCGTAAACGGCCAGCGCGAAGAGCACCCTGCCCGCTGGCCTCAAGCGGCCGACCAGGAAGGGGCCGGCGATGATGCAGATCCCTATCGTATCCGTAATGAATCCCCACGTCAGGGCTTCCTTCACGCTGCCGGCGGTGGGGATGTGTGCCAGCGTGTTCAAGACGTGGCCGATCGTCAGGAGGAACAGGCCCCTGTCAGCCAGTTTCGTGCGAACCTCCGCGAAGCCTCCCCGCTTCGTCCGATGCAGGTATCCCAGCACCGTGCCGCTGATCAGCATGAAGGTCGGCGAGGCGACCATGCCGATGTACAGGGAGACGACGTGAAGGGTCGTCGCCCCGTTCTTCAGGAAGTAGACGTAGCCGAAATGGGAGAGGAACACGAACAACATCGCCGTTCCTCTGGCTGCGTCTATAGGCCTAAGCCTGTCGCTTCTCTGGGTGACGGTCATAGAGGTTCTACACGTACGTCGCGGCGATCTGATGGCGGCCTGCCAGGATGGAGATCAGGCCGTAATCCACGGCGCCGAGCCTTTGCTCACGGTGGCGAATCGTCCGTCCGTCCACTTCTACCTGGGCCAAGCGCGCTTCCCCATGATGCAAAGGGAGCATGACGGTCAACTCCACTTCCGGCGCCTCTGCGGCCGCCAATTGCATGGTGAGCCGCTTGCCTGCCGCGTCCCAGCGCACCTCCTCCAGGTCGGCGTCGTGTCTGACCTCGGTGAAGCGCAGCCATTCCAAGGCCGACCAGATCGGCACGCCTTGGGAGGCCGCGTGGTCCAACGTCCCCTCCAGCCAGCGCGCCGCCTGCTTGGCCGCCTCGCCGCCGGCATGGAAGGGGTCTACATGGAAGTTCCCCGCGATCGCCCCGTACGCGCCGTGCAGGCTGTTGTCTAGGAGCATCCGTGAGATCTCTATGGCGGCCTCGCCGCTCAACTGCACGTGTCCGCCCCAGTGCAAGTTCAGCAGGTGCTCATCCGTCAATTGGGTCAGTTGCTGATAGATGTTCAGGATGCGCCCTTGCTCATCCACGAACCTCATCGGCAGGCCGCTGCCGGTGAAATGGCCGTAGACCCACTCGCCCGACTCCTTCCGAAAGGCGGGGCCGGCATGGTAGTAGTCCAGGTTCAGGCGAATCCCGTACGTAGCCTGCACTCGGGCCGATTCCACCCAGCCCGTCCAACGAATGGCGTGGGTGCGCGCGGTCGGTGAGAGGGGGCCGTAACCCAGGCCGGTGAATTCTTGCCAGTAGCGGCGCCAGCCTTCCTCCAACCCTTCATCTACGTAGGTGTGCACGGTGAACTCGTGCCCCCGCGCGCGCCAATCGGCCACCTGCGGCAAGGTAGGGGAGGCGACCCGGCTGGCCAGAACGCCCCCTACGACGGGGAGGCCGGTCGCCCGGAAAAGGGGCTTACGGACGAAGCGGCGCCAATCTGAGGCGATGGGCGGCGCGTAGTAAATGGATAGGTGGCCGCCGCGTTGCTCTACCCGCGTGATCACCTCTTCCACCGCCCAGGCCGGGTTGATGTGCGAGTCACTGGTGGCGATCAACACGCTCTTGGCGGCGCCCGGAAAGTACCATAACCTGGGCAAGGGCCGTCTGTCCTGGCTCAGGGCCGTCAGCAGGTTGACCAACAGCCGTTGTTGCTCATCGGCCTGGGGGATCGCCAAACGGTCCAGATCAACCCAGCCTACGAACATATCCATAGTGCGCACGAAGAACAGGCCATCCCGTTCTTGGTCGGCCCAGGCCGGGTTGCCCTGGCGGGTGTAGGCCACGCTGCGCGCGAGGTCAAAGGCCCACAAGGCGGCCTCCCCTTGCCCGTAGCGATGGAGGGTAATCGCAGGGAAGCCGGTCCGCGCTTCCTTGTGGGCCAGCCAGGCCACGGCCTGGGCGCCGGCCAGGCGGTAGTGATCGGCGACGCCGTGGTATTGCAACGTCTCGGCGGCGATCCCTTGCCCAAGTGGGTGGCCCGGCTCCACCTGCCAGTAGCCTTCGGCCGTGTTGCCCGCCATGCGTTCAACGCCGAACAGGAAGGCGAGGCGCGCGTCGGGCCTCATCGCCACCAGCCGTCCTCCCTTGGCCACGTAATCGGCCAGCAATTCCGCCTGGGCGCCGCCCACCGGCCCTTCGGCCAAAAGCACCAGGTCGGCCTTCTCCAACTCGGCCGCGTTGACGGAGGACAAAGGGGCGACCCGAAAGCAGTTCACCCCCTCGGCGCGCAAGACCTCGGCCAGGTAGGGGCCGAAGGGATTGTCGGCGCGTTCGTTGGTCAGCACCAGGATCGGGCTATCCGTCGGCGTGGACGTCGCCGGCGCATACGGGGAGAGATCGGGCAAGGGCTCCCCTTCTTCGGCGCGCAGAAAGCCGTAGCCGAGCAAGGTGGGGAGGCTCAGGATGCCGATCCCGCCAGCCAACCTCAAGAACTGGCGTCTGCTGAGTCTCACTTGTCTCTCCTCCAAGTGAGATCGTTCGCTTGGGACGCTGGCTCCGGCCGTCGCACCCGCTTGTAGCGGGCGTTGAACGGCTCGCGCCCGCTGATCTCCACCTTGACCGGGATCTTGTACGCGGCCAGTTTATCCCGGCAAAAGGCGTGCATGCGCAGTTTGAAGGCCCGCGGCTCCTCCGCCTGGAAGAGGTTGACCCTCGCCACCACGATCTGGCCCAGGATGGGGTTCTTCTCGCCGAACACCACCACATCCTTCACGTTGTCCATCTGCAACAGGACGCTCTCCACCTCGGCCGGATAGACCTTCTGCCCTCCTACGTTGATGATCTCCGATTGCCGCCCTAGGATGCGGAGGTACTCGCCGTCTACCTCCACCATGTCGCCCGTGTTCATCCACCCCTCCGCGTCAAAGGGGCTGGGGGCATTCAGGTAGCCTAGCATGGCCGACCGGGCCCGAATCCAGAGCACGCCGTCCACTACCTTCGTCTCAAAATCTTCACCGCCGACCTTTACCCACAGGGAATCGGAACTCTTGGACTTGGAGCGCAATATCCCTAGTTCGGAAAGGCCGTAGGTCTGCTGGAGGCGCACGGCCGGCAAGATCTCGTGGATCCGCCGCAGGGTGCTCTCCGGCATGACCTCCGTGCCGTAGGTGATCAGTTTGAGCGATGACAGATCGTGGCGCTTGTAGGCCTCGGAGATGAGCAGGAGGTTCAGGAAGGTGGGCGAGGTCGGCAGAAGTTCCACGCGATAGCGCTCAATCGCCTGGCAAACGACCTCGGGGTCGCGGCTCCCTACCGCGACCACCGTGCCGCCGTTGGCCAAGGTGTAGAACAGCGTGTTGATCCCGCCGATGTGGTCCATCAGCAGGAAGGTCAGCGTGCACATCCTCTGCCGAGGCACCTTGAATTTCTCCAGGAGACGCGTGAAGTTGTGCAAGGCGGCCTTGCTCTGGCCTGTAGACCCCGAGGAGAAGAGGACCAGGCCGGGTTCGCCCCGCGCGCGCAACTGGAGCAGGAGCGGATGGGTCGCGCGGACGCCGCGCGAGCGGAGTTCCCAGCCGTCGGCGTCGTCAAAGGAGATGACCATCTCTACCTCGGCGATGCGCAGAAACTCCTCACGTTGCGCCTCCGCTGCCTTGGTCAAAGGCACCACGATCGCTCCCCTGTGGATCAGGGTCAAGAGCAGGGCGCACGCCTGCGGCGTGTAATCGCCGGAGAGGGCGACCACCTGGCCGGCCTGCACGTTGTGCTCGTCCAGGCTCCTCTGCCAAGCAGCCACCATGGCCAGCAATTCCCCGTAGGTTTTCACCTGGTCGGACCAGACCAGGGCAGGGGATTCCGGCCACTGCGCCATCCGTTCCAGCAGCCACGCGAGTCCCATCAGGAGATGCCTCCCAGGTAGATCACCTGCCCCGTGACGTAGCCGCTCTCCGGCTTCACGAAGAAGTCAATGACGTTGGCCACGTCTTCAAAGCGGCCCAGCCGTTTGATGGCCAATCGGTTCACGATCGCGTCTATCTTCTCTGGGGGTACGTTGCGGATCAGGTCGGTTTCCATAGGCGCCGGCGCCACCACGTTGCAGGTGATGCCGAATTCGGCCAGTTCACGGGCCAGGATTTGCGAAAAGGTAACCACCGCGCTTTTAGAGGCGGCGTAGATGGCCTCTCCTTCCAATAGCAACGGCACGGCTACCGTGCTCACGTTCACGATGCGACCGTAGCGCCGACGCTGCATCAGTTTGGCGCCCTCGCGGCACAGGAGGAAGGTGCCCCGAAAGTTGGTCGCCATGATCTGGTCCAGGGTAGCGGACGGCGTCAGGAGGGCGTGGTTCATGGCGGCGACGCCAGCATTGTTGATGAGGATGTCCAGGCGGCCATGCCGCTGCTGAATAGAAGAAAGCATGGCCCTGACCTGGGCCTCGTCGGCCACGTCCAGGCAGTGGTGGGTGTAGTTCTCCAACGCCCAGTCGGGGGCCGCACGGCTGCACCCCTCTACCAGCGCCCCTTTGCGCACGAAATGCTCGGCCAGGTAGCGGCCGATCCCTTTGCGCGTGCCGGTGATCAAGACCACCTCTCTATCCGACACCGTGGCCCGCCTCCTCCAGCCGCTGGCAGATGTAGTCCGTTAGCGAGCGCACGGAACGAAAGGGGCTGTGCTTTTGCGACATCGCTCGCTCGTCGGCCAGGATCAGGGTGAGGCGATACCGTTCCTCCAGGCGCTGCTCCACCTCCACGATCACGTTCACGAGGCCCAGCGAATCAAGCACCGCTTCCCGACCGATGAGGCGGGTATCCTCGCCGACGGGGCTCGCAACGGCCGCTTCGCCGTTGCGCATGGCTATCACATCTTGCACGCAGGAGATCACCATCTCGGCGACCTCCGCTCGGCCAGGCCTGATTTCTGCGACAGGTTCGCTCATGGGCGCATCCTTTCTAGTGGCAAGGGGATTGTCGGCTCCCCGCAATGCCTAGCGCGCGAGGCCGGTCAGGGCCCTTCGGCGGGCCGTCTCGGATGCCATAGGGGCCGCAGCGGGGCTCTCTTCCAGGATGATCTGCGCGGCCTGCCGCGCGTGGCGGCTGACCGACTCGCCGTTGGTGAGCGCCGGGTAAATCTGGGCCGTGGTCGCCAAGTACAGCCCCTCCACCGGCGTCTTGACCTCGGGGATCAGATGAGCCGAACGGAGTCGGTGCAGCGGCTCTACATAGCGCTCGCGATGGACGAGAAAGTAGCGGATCCACCGCCGATCAAAGTGAGGAAACATGGTTGTCAGGTGCTGTAGCCAGACCTCCCGGATCTCCTCGTCGGTCATCTCCTGCCAGCGGCTTCCCGGGGCGGTGTACTTGGGCAGGTAAATGAGATGGTGCCCCCCGACGTGCTGCGGGTCAATGTAGGCGGTCGTCTCAATGATGCCGGTGAAAGGGATGCGCTCGTCGGTGATGTTGAGGGTCCAGAAGCCCGTGACCGGCCGATCCAACACCAAAAGGGGGGCGATGATGCCCAGGTATTCCGTTTGGCCGAGGAAGTCGCGATACTCCTGGGGAGCACCTGGGATGAGCCGACGGCAGATCGGCGCCTGCAAGGTCACCACGACGGTCCCGAAGGAGCGCGTCTCATCCTTGAGGCGTAAGCCACGCACGCGCCCCTGCTCTATGACGACCTCCTGCACGGGGTTGCACAGGTGAATCCGGCCGCCGGCGGCCGCAATGCGCTCCGCCATCGCCTGCAAGAGGGTGATGTAGCCGCCGACGAGGTATCCGGCCTCTTCTTTCTGACTGGCTCCTCCTCGCGTGGATTTCACCCTGACCAGCCGCGACCAGATGTAGGTAGCAGGAATGGCGTTGAAATCCCCGTCAAACTTGGCCCTGAGGAGCGGCCGCCAGATGTTCTCAAACGTTCGCCGCCCGCTCAGGCGCGTCAGCCACCCCTCTACGCTGACCCCTTCTAGCCTCCGCCAGTCTCGCACGAACTGGGCGTACAGCACCGTCAGGCCAAGGCGCAGCCGGTCCACCCAGCCCAACGGTGGGAAGCGCAGAAACTCCAGGATGTTGTTCATGGAGTAGATTTGACCCTGATGGTAGAACCCCGTCTTGGTTTCGCGAAAACGTAAGCGGTCGGCCAGGCCCAACTCGGCGCACAGTCGCCGCAGGTGGCCATCGCTGGATAGGATGGCGTGGTAGAACCGGTCCACCGGCGTGCCGTCAGCCAGGACGATCGGCCCGGCCAGCCCACCCAACACAGGGGAAGCCTCAAAGACCTCCACCTCCGCCCCACACTGCGAAAGGAAATAACCCAGGCTGATCCCCATGATCCCGCCGCCGACGATGCCGACCTTCACAGGCTTCTCTCCGTTGCCGAGCCCGTCGCCGGGCGTTGCGCCAAGATGTGCGCGATGCGCTGCGCGGCCTTCCCGTCGCCGTAGATGGGGGGCCGTTCCGTCGGCGGGGTGAACGTAAACCAGGCTTCCACCACGCGCGCGGGCTCCACCCCGACCAATTTGTTCCAGCCCACCGTTACCGTCTCCACCCATTCGGTCTCCTCGCGCAGCGTCAGGCAAGGGACGCCCAGGAAGTATGCCTCACGTTGCACGCCACCCGAATCGGTCGCCACCAGTCGGGCGTTCTCCTCTAACATCATCATGTCGTAGTAACCCACAGGCTCTATCAGCCGGACGTGGGCTGCGAACTCGGCGCCCAACCTGGCCAGAGCCTTCCGCGTGCGCGGGTGCACCGGAAAGACGATGGTCTCCGGGACCCTGTTGAGCGCCTGGACGATCTGTCTGAGGCGCTCCGAGTCATCGGTGTTGGCCGCGCGATGGACGGTAACCAGGGCATACCCGCGCGGCACAAGGCCCAGGCGCGCCAACACACCGGATCTTTGGCGGGCCAGGGGACGGTTCTGGAGGAGCGCGTCCAGCATGACGTCGCCGACCCAATGCACCGACGCGGTGATCCCCTCGGCGGCGAGGTTGCGCACGGCGGTTTGGCTGACGCAAAGGTGCAGGTCGGACAGGCGATCGGTAGCCAGGCGATTGATCTCCTCCGGCATGCGTCGGTCAAAACTGCGCTCCCCGGCCTCTATGTGGGCGATGGGGATGTGCAACTTGCTGGCCGCCAGCGCGCCGGCCAGGGTGGAGTTCGTGTCGCCGCGCACGATCACCCAATCGGGCCGCGTGGCCAACAGGACCTCCTCTAGACGGATCAGCATTTCCCCCGTTTGTCGGCCGTGCGGGCCGGACCCTACCTCCAGGTTGAAATCGGGCGCGGGGATCCCTAGTTCGTCAAAGAAAGCCTGGGACATCTGGTAGTCGTAATGCTGGCCCGTGTGCACCAGGATCTCGTGATGGCCGTCCTCGCGCAGGGCGCGGCTGACCGGCGCAGCCTGGATGAATTCGGGACGGGCCCCCACGATGGATACGATCCTTAAGCGTCTCATGGCGGGCTTCAACTGCGCGAGATCAGGAACACCCCTGTACACACGACCAGCGTGCCCAACAGGCGCAGAGGGGTGATGTGCTCGTTGAACAACTGCCAGGAGGCGATCAGCATGAGCACGTAACTGAGGCTGGCGAAGGGATAGGCATAACTGAGGTCCACGCGCGACAGGGCCGCCAACCAGAAAAGCGTGCCGCTCACGTAAATGGCAAGCCCGATGACCACGTAAGGGTTCGTCGCGATGCGCCACACGATGTTGCCCAATTGGCCCAGGCTGAGGGTCAAAGGCCCCATGGTGCTCATCCCCTTTTTCAGCAGGACCTGGCCGGTCGCGCCGGCCAGGACGCTCACCAAAATGTAGGCGATCGCTAAAGTCATCCTGGATTTCCTCCTGGCAATGAAGCCCGTGATGGTGCTCACCTCTGGCCTCCCATGGCCCTGCTGGGTCGCGTCTCAGGCGTCAGACCCAGGCGATAAAGCAAGACCTTGGCCTGGAAGCGCAAATGCGCCCGCACGGTCCGCATCAGTTTGGCTTTGGAGGTGCCGGCGGTCCTGACGTGAAGGACGGCCGGATACTCGGCCACGCGAAACCCCTTCAGCATCGCCTTGACCAGGAGTTCCGTACCTGCCAAGAAGCCATCGGACTCAAAGGGCACCGCCTCAATGACCCGCCGCCGGTAGGCCCGAAAGAGGGCGGTGTACGTGTGGACCGTGCGGTCCACCAGCAGCCGATAGATGGCCGAGGACCCTCGGCTAAGGATGAGCCGGTAGGCCGGCACGCCGGCGACGCCCCCTTGGGGATGATAAGGAGAAGCCGTTACTACGTCCACGTCGGGCGTGAGGCGGGCCAGCAGCGCGGGGATCTCCGAGAAGCGGTAGGTGCCGTCGCTATCGGTCGTGATGATCACCTCGCCGCGCGCGGCGGCGAAGCCGGTGCGCAGGGCCGCGCCTAAGCCCCGATTCACCGGATGCCGCTCTATGCGCACCCATACCGACGGCCCGCTTCTGCCGCCGAAAGCCTCCGTCAACGCGGCCCAGGTCCCGTCGGTGCTCCCGTCGTCCACGAAGATCACTTCTACGGCGCGCGCTCTCGCCAGCGCCTCCACGACGGGAAACAATTCGCGCGCCATTTTCGGTACGTTGTCCACCTCGTTGCAGCATGGGATGACGAGGGAAAGGTCCATCGTGGCTCCTTAACCTAGCGCCTCGGCCCAGGCGGGCTGGGCGGCCAGATACTGGGGCGACCGCACGCGCGTCAGGTCAATGAGGCGACGGCCAACGGCGTCGCGGATCAGGAACGCCAGGCGCAGCGCCTTCACCGCGTCGCCGATCGGGACCCGCGGCGGTTGACGATGCATGACGCACTCCACAAAGTGCTCCAGTTCCAGGAACAGGGGCTCAAACATGGGTACGTGGATGCGCTCTATGATCCCTTCTTGCCGATACTTGACGCCCCGCTGGTGATTGCTCAGGTATTGCCCAATGGTATGGCGGTGCACAGAGATGGTCTTGTTGAGCAGGTCGCCCTCCAGGTAAGCCTCCGCGGCCGTGACCTCAATCGCCCTGATCTTCTGCTCGGTCACGCGGGAGGCGGTGATGGTCACCAGCGGCCCCGCGTCAACCCATAGGTGCGCAACGGCATGATCCACGGCGCCGCTGAAGGCCGTCAGGCCGTACGCATCTACGGCAGTAGGCTCCTGGCCCAGCAGGTCCAAGGCAAGGTCTAGGTCGTGAATCATCAGGTCCAAGATCACGTCTACGTCGGTGTTGCTCCCCGCGTACGCGCTGAGCCGCCGCAGGTTGATGGCCAGGATCGTAACGTCTTTGAGCACGGCCTTCAACTCCAGATAGGTGGGGTTGAAGCGTTCAATGTGCCCTGCCTGCACGACCAGGCCACTGGCCGCGGCGGCCTGCGCCAGGGCCTCCGCCTGCTCCGGTGAATCGGTGATGGGCTTCTCTATCAGCACGTGCACGCCGCGCGCGAGGCAGCGCATGGCCAGATCGTAGTGCAACGCCGTTGGCGTGGCGATGCTGACCGCGTCCACGTGGCTCAAGAGCCTGTCCACCGAGGCGTAGAAGGGGACGCCGTACTGGCGGGCTATGCGGGCCCCCACCTCCGGCGCGATGTCGCAGACGCCGACCAACCTGGCCTGGGGCAGGCTGGAGTAAACGCGACAGTGCCGCTGGCCCATGTTGCCTACGCCGATCACCCCTACCTTCACCCGATCCATGTGCTCACCTGACTTTCCCGTTTTGCCCGTTGGCGCGCGTCATCGCCTCGCCAGGAGCGCCTTCCAGAAGAGGAACCGGCGCCCGGCAGCCTTGGCAGCAGGTTGTTTTCCTTCGTCCGTTGGCCGGCGCTCGCCCGTTTTCGCCTGGGCGAGTTCCCACAGCGACCTGGGGATGACGACCTCATGGCCGCAAGCCGTGCAGCGCGCGATCGCCAGAGGCCCTTCCATGAGCCAGCGGCCCAGACGCGCCCCGCATGGGCACACGAAGCCGTGTAAGCGGGCGGGGCTTCCCCAGACCAGCCCGTAATCCGGCACGTCGCGCGTGACCACGGAAGCCGCGCCGACCATGGCCCAGCGGCCAATGGTCACCCCGCACACGATGGTGGCGTTGGCCCCGATGGACGCGCCCATGCGTACCAGGGTCGGGGTTAGGGTCCAATCGTTGGCCCCTTTGAGCGAGCCGTCCGGGTTGATGGCGCGCGGGTATTTGTCGTTGGTGAAGGTGCAGTAGGGCCCACAAAATACGCCGTCCTCCAGCGTAACCCCGTGGTAGATGGAAACATAGTTTTGGATCTTGACGTTGTTGCCAATGACGACCCCGGTATCAATGTAAACGCCCTTGCCGATCACGCAGTTTGCGCCGATCCGCGCCCCTTCGCGGACCTGGGCTTGGTGCCAGATGACCGTGCCGGCGCCGATGTCGGCGCCTGCGGACACGTCGGCGGTGAAATGGATCTTGACCGCAACATCTTTACGTTCGCGCAGTGCTTTTGTGCTCATGATGGCCCCCAATCGTCGGGAAGAGACCCAACCGTGAAGCAAGAAAGCGACTACGGTAGATCGCCGAACAAGGCCCGCGTGGCCGTGGCCAGGCGGGCGGCCCGTTCCTCCTCGCCCAAACTCCTATACCACCATGCTCGCAGCAGCAATTGCTGCTGGTCCACGTCCGCCGTTTGCCAGAGGGCTACTGCGGATTCAATTTCCCCCGCGACGGCGCACACTTCCCCTAACAACTGACGCGTCGCCCGCTGCGCCGGCGCGGCCCTGTAGGCCGCCTGCAAATGGCGTCGGGCTGCCTCATCATCGCCCCGTGAGAGGGCAATCTGCCCTAATCGCCGGTGGGCCGTGACGTTCTCCGGGTCCAGTGCCAACGCTGCCAGATAGTGGGCGATCGCCGGAGAGAGGTCCACCTCTGCTGAGCGCCGCACGGCGTCCTGGATCGGCCAGCGCGGCCAGCGGTAAACCGATAGCTCGGCTTGGGTCTGGGCCAGCGCGCCCAGGTTCGCCTGCCACGCGGCCCGCGCGGCGGGGACTTGCATGATCGCCAACGCCAGGAGCGCCGCCGCGCCCGCCCCTGCCCACGCCATCGGCCTCCTCGTCCGCTCCGCCGAGGCCGTGCCCTCGGACCTGGCTGACAGCCCCAGCGGGACGAACAACAGCGAGACCGCCCAGCCGCCGTAGCCGTAAAAGGGGTCGTCCACCAAGCCGTGCAAGAGGATAACGGTCAGGGCCGCCAGCGCCGCCGGCCGCCAACGCGAGACGGGCGCATCGGCCCAGACCACCGTGCCCCACAGCCAGGCCAAGGCCAACACCCCGAGAAGCCCTTGTTCCAGCCAGACGTCCAGAAAGAGGTTGTGCGCGTGAGAGATGTACTCCACGTGCGCCAACCGCGCGTAACTGGAGTAGGCCATGGGGAAGCCGCCCAGGCCCAGGCCGGTGAAGAGGTAATCGCCTGCCAGGTCTCGGCTGTCGCGCCATATGGTCGGCCGCTCGCCGAGGAGCCCTGACAGGCCCTCGCCCCAAGGGGGCCACATCAGGATCAAAGCGATCGCCGTGCCGCCGAGGATCAGCAGCGCGAGCCCCGCGCTCGCCTGGATCTGTCGTTCCCTGCTCCCCGGCCATCGCCTTGCGATCCATCCGCGCAGGCTCCAGGCCCCCCAGCCACCGGCCGCTGCGCTCAGCGCCAGCCAGGCCCCGCGCGAGGCGCTCAATAGGAGCCCCAAGGCGGACAGGCCGAGTAGGAACCAGCCGGGCCAAGGCCGCCTGCGGCCCTCCGCGCGCCACGCCGTCGCCTGCAAAGGGAGCAGGGCGGCGATCACCCCGCCTGCCACGTTGGGGTTCAGATGGATGCCGAAGAGGGAAGGTTGCCATGCCGCAAACCAGCGGCCGATCGGAGCCAACCACCCCATCTTCCCTGCCCAGCGCGCCCAGTCGTTCGTCAGCAGGAAGAGGGCCGCGATCAGGGCAGGAAGCGCGCCGACGGCCCAGGAGACGAGGGGGAACTCCCCCTGGCGGCCTACCCTGATGCGCGCCGGCGCCCAGGCGAGGAGATAATAGAGCGCCAGCCCGCCGACGATCAGGCAGAACTTCGGCCAGGCGGCCCGCCCGTCGTAGGCGAGGCCCAGCCCGATCGCCGCCGAGATCAGGAAGAGCCAGAGCGGCCCATCCAAGGCCGTGCGTCGCATGGAAGGCCCGGCTTCTCCGGTATGAGGGGGTTGGTCTCAACCTCGCACGAATTGCAGCGTCTGCCATGCCACGCTGACCGCGCTCTTGAACCCTTCCCAGGTGTTCATGCCTTTGATGAAGGTCCAAATAGGCCCTGGGCGCAGGGACCATTCCCGCGTGGCCCGCCTCTGCCAGTACTCCAGCCGTTCCGCCGGCAGCCCTGGGTAGTCCAGCACGGTGGATTGGTCCATATCCACCTCTTCCCACTTCGTGCCGGGGCGGAACCAGTTGTTCTCCACCACCTCGTAGAAGAAGGGCGTGCCCGGATAGGGCGCGGCGATGTGGAACAGGGCGATGTCCAACGGGAGTTGTTTGCTGTAGGCTATCGTCTCTCGGATCGTCTCCTCGGTCTCGCCGGGGAGGCCGATGATGAAGTAGCCCCAGTTTTTGATCCCCGCCTCTTTGGCCCACCGGAGCGCGCGAAAGGCCTGCTCTTTCCGATAGCCTTTGTGGATCCGCTTCAAGATCGTTTCGTTGGCGCTCTCTATGCCCCAGGAGATGAGCCAGCAGCCGGCGCGCGCCATCAGGCGCAGCATCTCCCGATCCACGTAGTCCACGCGACTGTTGCAGGTCCAGCGCACCTTGAGGCCAGACGCGAGGATCAGTTCGCACAGCCCGACTACCTGCTCGCGGTTGATGGTGAAGAGGTCCGCGTACATGTGGATGTTGTGCACGCCTAGCCCGTCCAGCAGTTGCAGTTCTTCCAGGATCTTCTCCGGCGAGCGCAGGCGCACACTGTTCTGGTAGGAGACGTGCTTGATGCAGAACTTGCAGCCGGCGGTGCAGCCGCGACTGGTCACGATGAAGGTGAAGGGCCCTTTGATCATCGGCATGCGCTGCTTGTCCAGCGGCAAGAGGTGATGCAACGGGATCGGCAGGTCGTCCAGGTTTGGGATGAACGGGCGGTCGGGGTTGATGACGATCTCGCCGCCGTGCCGCCAGGCCAAGCCGGCGACGCGAGCCAGCGGCGCGGGGTTGGTGACGGCCTGGGCGATGGCCTCCGGCATCTTGGTCTCCGCCAGCATCTTCGCCACGCGCGGGTCGCTGGGCGATTTGCCCTCCAGCGTATCCAGCAGTTCCCGCAGAGTCATCTCCGGCTCGCCGCGCAGGACGAAATCCAACGCCGGGAAGGGGCGCATCGTTTCCAGGGTCATCGGGGTTACGTGGGTGCCGAAAGCCATCGTCTTGGCGCCCACAGACTTGGCCAGGAAGACGCCGTACATGTCGTTGCGCAAGGTCGGCGCCGTGACCTGGGTCAGGTAATATTTGGGGCGCTTCTCGTCCACCAGTTTTTCAAACTCTCGCCAGCCCATGCGCGTCGCGATGGCGTCCACCACCTCTACGGTGTAATCGGGGACCAGCAGGGCGGCCAGTTGCGCCAGGCTCACCTGCGGCCAGATCATGTTCTCACGGCTGCGCCGCCCCACCCGGTGCTGGCTACGAATCCAGATGCCGCCGTCCGGCGAGGGGGGGTTCACCAACATCACATCTACGCTGCCGGGGGGGCGTATAGATGAGGTCAGCGTGCGCACCACCGCCCCTGCATCCGGAAAGCGAGCAGGGCGCAGGGGAGGGATGCGCCGAGTCCCCAGGTTGGCCCGCAGTTCCGGGCTCAAATCGTGCAATCGGCTCTCCTCAGACACGCCATGCCTCCTCTCAAGCCTTCACCGTCACCCGTTGACTACGCCTCACGTTGTACGTTCGTTCTCCACGGCCGCGCGCTCTGCCGTGGGAAAGCGATCGTCCGCGTGGCCGTTCTTGCCGTTGCCGCGCAGGTCGTTGGCGATCAAGGTGTCGCGGGCTTTGAGCGCGTCTAGCACCTGCATCTGCACCCAGGCTATCATCAGTTGGATGCCCACCAAAGTCAACGACGCGCTCCCCAGGTAGTAAAGCCACAGCCGAGAGACGGTCCAACCGCTCTGCCCTAACGCGAGGCACGACAGGGCCAACACCGCGCCCAGCGCGAACGAGACGACGCCTAGCCAACCGATGTGCTGGTCTACCCTGAAGCCCAAGACGGGCCGGCCCAGGAGGCCTTGGCGGACCGGCTGTCGGTGGAACAATGCCACGAAGTAGTTGAAACTGATGCCCAAAGTCAAGAGGCTGACGCCGGCCACGGCCAAGATCAAGGCGGCGAACAGGGCAAAAGCGCCTAAAGGCCCTACCGAGGTGATCCCCATGAGGCGGGCGACGACCAGGCCCAGGCCGACAAGGCCGGCCGCGGCCATCGCGCCGGCGCCCATCAGGCCGAGGGGGCGCATGGGGTTGTAGTTCAACGCCGTCCAGACGATGGACTGGGCGAACGAGATCCCGTCCCGGATGACGCTCAGTTTGGAGCGTCCCACCCGCTCCTCGTAGGGGATGGGCACCTCCACGATCTTCAGTTGCTCGTGCAGGGCTCGCGTGCTCATGACGGGCGTCAGGTTCAGGCCGTCGGGAAGGGGGTAGAGCCGGCTGAGGATGGCCCTCTTGAAGATGCGCATGCCACTGGCCGAATCGGTGATGCGCCGGGCGCTGATGAGGCTGACCAGGTTCGCGAAGATCAGGTTCCCCAGTCGGCGCACGACGGGCATGCGGCTCTCGGCGCCGGCCATGCGGGAGCCGATGACGATGTCGGCCCCCTGGGCCAACGCTTCCCGATAGAGGGTCGGGAAATGCTCCGGCGGGTAGGTGCCGTCGGCGTCCAAGAAACCGATCCATTCCCCTTGCGCGGCGGCGAAGCCCGTCTTCAGGGCCGCGCCGTAGCCCAGGTTGGTCGGGTGACGAATCAGCCGCACGCCGGGCGTAGCCGCAACGAGCGCGGCCGTGCGATCGGTGGAGCCGTCGTCCACCACGATCAGTTCCAGCCCCTGCACGCCCAGGGCGGCCAATTGGGGCCGGATGGAGAGGACGCGGGCCATCACACCTTGGATGCCGTCCTCCTCGTTCAGAGCAGGGATCACCACGGAAAGCGTCGCCATGTCCATACCTCCTATTGACACCGTCAGCCTTCTCCTGCGCCGTCTATCGCCTCGCTCCGGACGATCTGAATGAAGCGCAGTCGCCCCTTGATCACCACCAGTCGCACCTCGCCGAAGGCCCCCACTTCTTGCAGCGCCTCATCAATCTGTCGTATCAGATGAGGGGTTAACAACGTGGCGGTTTCCTTGCCCGCGGCCGGCCTGACCGAACGGAGCACGTTCTCGCTCATGTCCACCCTACCTTGTGTGGAGAAAAGAAAACGGCCCCCGGGTTTTTGCCTCTGTCAGGGTCGTCGCTTCACCTATGCCGATCCATGGGCTTGGTCTCACCCTCAGGCAGGCTCTCTGTGGGCCGGTTCTGAGGGGAAAGCCCTATGGGGAGACCCTAGCCTGATGGCCAGGCTACAGGTAGATTCGCTTGTGGCCGACCGCCTCTTGCCCTGCCGCGATCGTCTTCAGCACCCTGGCAGGCACGCCGCCGACCACCGTGTGCGGCGGCACATCTTGGGTGACCACCGCGCCGGCGGCTACCACTGCGCCTTTGCCTATCCTTACGCCGTCGGTGATGATCGCCCCGGCGCCGATCCAGACATCGTCCTCCACCACGATCCCTTCTGCCGTGATGCCCTGGTCTACCATGGGCCGGTTGGGGTCGTGGTAGACGTGGTTGACCGCCAGGATCTGCACCAGCGGGGCGGTGTACACCCGATCGCCGATGGCGATCCCGCCTTGCCCCCGCAGCACGTTGAACTCGCCGATCAGGCTGTCGCGCCCGATCCGGATCCCCGCGTGAGGGATGCCGCGAAAGTTGTACACGTGGAGGACGGAGCCATGCATGATGAAGGTTCCCGGTCCGATCTCAATCCCGTTGGGGCAGGCATGGAGATAAACCCCTTCGTCCAGGTAAACCCCGTCTCCCAGGCGGATCAGGCTGGCATACCGCAGCCTGACCCGGTTCTCAATGGCCGCCAGCCCGTCCATGTGCAAGATGAGCCGGTACAGCACGGCGCGCAGGGCGATGCCGATCACCGTCGGCACCCAGCCGACCAGGGAGGTTACCCCTTGCTCCAGGATGTACCGACCGAGGCCGGCAGCCTGGCGGTGAATGTAGAGGCGCAGGTTCGCGCGGGCCCCGCCCGGCGCGCGCAGCCGGCCCGCTTGCTCCGCTGTCTGATGGTCGTTCTGGGAAGATAGCATCCACCGCGGAGAGGTGCTAATGAGAGAACCTCCTAACCTTACTGAAGAAGAGCACAAGAAGCGTGGTGAAAGGGAGAAAAGAAGATGATAGCCCAACAGCCCTCATTCCCGGCTGCAGGCATGCGCAGGGAAGGCGCTGCCCTTCCCTGCGCGCTTCTCACGCGGGGAATCGGGATTGACTATGGCGCCGCCCGGAGCAGCGGCTACGACGGGCGACTTTTTCGGTGCTTCTGCCTGGCGGCCAGGTCGGGATGCCGGCTTGGCCTGTTCAATTTGGCAACAAATTTGTTGCGATATACTTTTAGCACGTCTCAGGGGTCTTGTCAACCCCTCAAACCTTACGGTTTGTTGACCGATCTTCGTCGGCGCGTGGGCCGGGCCCGAAAGGCCGGATCCAGCGTCCCCGGCCCCGGGTGCGTCGCGGGGGATTGCGCACCGGCTCCAAGAGATCGGGCGATACCTCTACCTCGTTCACCCGGCCGAGGAACTCAATCAAGATGCGTACCCGCTCTGCCGGATGGACGGGGCCGTTGAACACGGCCAACAGCCCCTGCAAGGGCCCTGTTTTGATCTGTACCATGTCGCCGGGGCGAAAAGGGTGGAGAGGCCACATTCCCATCTGGCGGATGGCGGCGAGCCGTTCCTGAATCAGTTGGATGGCCTCGTCCGGGACGACGGCAGGCTCGTGGTCAAAGCCGACGACGCAACGCAGCCCCGGCAACCAGCGCAGCGCCGAGAGCGGGAGCTCGGCCAGGTCGCAGCGGCAGAACAGGTAGCCCGGAAACAGCGGGGTCGGCGGCATGACCTTGCCGGAGCGCTTCAAGGGCGGCAACATCGGCAAGTACACCGAAACCTGCCGCGGCGGTTCCCAGCGCATGAGGCCCTGGGCTACGGTCTGCTCGGCGCGGGGCAAGGTGTTTAAAGCGTACCAGTGTAGCACGGTTCGGCCTTCCGCTTCAGACTGCGATTGCCTGCCACCTATCAGATTAGCAGTTTCTTTGGCTTAAGTCAATCGCTGCTGAGGGATTTGACCTTACAGTTTGCTGACAAGTTGCAGGTGAGGCGAAGAAGCCCGTTTCTGCCCCGTCTTGCCTCCAAAGCCCTCTTGTGAAACCCGCGATCTTACAGTATACTTATCCTTTGAGAACGTTTATCCTATAATAAGGACCTTTACGTGGAACTCAAGGAGTATTTCGGCCCTCTCGTCAAGTGGTGGTGGTTGCTCCTGGCTGCGCAGTTGGTTGCGGCCGCCGCCAGTTTCGTCGCGACGCGCGGCCAGCCGCCCATCTATCAGACGAGCACCACCCTCATGGTAGGGAGTGCCTTGGACAACCCTAACCCCACCGGCGCGGAGCTCGGCCTGGCCCAACAATTGGTGCAGACCTACGCTGAGACGGCCCGAAGCAACCCCCTGCGCAAGGCCGCGATGACCGCCTTGGGCCTGAGCCGGTTGCCGTCCTACGTCGTGCGGGTCCTGCCGAACACGCTGATGTTGGAGATCAGCGTGACGGATACCGACCCCCAACGCGCCCAGGCGGTAGCGAACGAACTGGCCCGCCAGTTGATCTTGCGCAGCCCCGCTACCACCGATCAGGAGCAGCAACAGCGTCAGGCGTTCGTCAATCAACAGCTGGACGAGCTGGAGGCCAGCATCACGGAGACCCGGGCCGAGATAGACCGCTACCGGAAAGAGCTGGAGAAGATGACCAGCGCCCGTCAGATCGCGGACACCCAGGCCCAGATCGCCGCTTTAGAGAGCAAGTTGCGCACCCTGCAGGCCAACTACGCGGCCATGCTGGCCAACACGAGGCGGGGCGCCATCAACGTCCTCAGCGTCGTTGAGCCGGCGGCCCTCCCCGTCCGGCCGGTAGGCCCCAACAGGGTAACTCCCATCGCGTTGGCCGCCGCCATCGGCCTGGCCCTGGCCGTCGGCGGGGCGTACCTGCTGGAGTACCTGGACGACACGGTGAAGCGGCCCGAAGATGCGCAACGCGCCCTGGGGGTCAACATCTTGGGGGCCATCCCCCCTCAGGAGAAGGCGGCGGCCAGCAACGTCATGGGGGTCAGTTCGCACTCCGAGGCGGCAGAGGCCTATCGGGTCTTGCGCACAAACCTGGCCTTCGCCGTGGCCGACCGCCCTGTGCACCGTCTCCTGATCACCAGCCCTGCTCCCAGCGAAGGCAAGTCCTTGATCGCGGCCAACCTGGGCGCGGCGCTGGCCCAGATCGGGCGCACCGTGATCCTGGTGGACGCGGACCTGCGTCGTCCGCAACAGCACCGCCTCTTCAGTTTGGGCAACTCGGTCGGGCTCACAGGGGCGCTCAGCAGCGACAATCCTGACCTGGATAAGGTGCTGCAGAAGACGCACGTGCCCGGCCTCTTCGTGCTCACCTCGGGGCCGCCGGTGCTGAACCCTGGGAACTGGTTGGAGTCGGCGCGGATGCACAAACTGCTGGAGGGTTTGAGCCAGCGGGCGGACATCGTGGTCGTGGATACACCTCCCGTGACGGTGTTGGCCGATGCGCTGGTTCTGGCCCCCCAATGCGACGGGGTGCTTTTGGTGTTGGAATCGGCTAGGACGCGCCGACAAGTAGCCCAGAAGGCGTTGGAAGCCCTCGCACAGGTGAACGGCCGGGTGATCGGCGCGATCCTCAACCGCGTGCCTAGGGAGAGCGTGAACTATTGACGTTCCCCGGAAAGGAGAGAGGATGATCTCGGAACGCTCCATCGTCGTCGCCAGCAGGAGCCAGGTCTCTTGCGAGCTGGAGGGCGAAGCCGTCATGCTGAACCTGAAAGACGGGGTCTATTACGGCTTGAACCCTGTAGGCGCCCACATCTGGAAGTTGATCCGTGAACCCAAGCAGGTCCGTGAGGTGGTGAACATCCTCCTGGAAACGTACGACGTGGAGCCTGAACGGTGCACGCGTGAGGTGTTGACCCTTCTCCAAGACCTGGCGGCGCGCGGGCTGGTAGAGGTACAGGATGCGGTGGGCTCGTAAGTTTTTTCGCCTCTCGGCCGCCGAGAGGTGGATGCTCCTGCGGGTGGCCTTCTTGCTGGGCGTGACCAGGCTGGCCCTGAAACTCATCCCTTTTCGGACGCTGCACGGGCTGTTGAGCCGAGGGGGCGGCTCCTCCCGGAGGGTGTCCGCGCCGGATGATCCCTATCCTGGGCAGGTGGCCTGGGCCGTCGGCGTGGTGGGGCGCTACGTCCTGGACGACAAGGCCTGTCTCACACAGGCCCTGGTGGGGCAATTCCTGCTCAAGCGGCGTGGTTACCCGGCCGACCTGCGCATCGGCGTCGCGCGAGCGGCGGATGGGGAGTTGGCGGCTCATGCGTGGGTGGAGTGCGACGGCCTGGTGCTGATCGGCGGCCCCGAGGCGATGGTCCGACGCTACACGCCGCTGCCGCGCCTGGATGAAGCGACCGTATGAGCGGCATCGCCGGGGTGTACTTTCCGGATGGGCGGCCCGTTGATCACGCCGTCCTCGCGCGGATGTTAGAGGCGCTCGCCCATCGCGGGCCGGATGGGGCAGCCCTCTGGAGTGAGGGCTCCCTCGGCTTGGGCCATCGGATGCTGCAAACGACGCCCTCATCCCTCCGTGAGCGTCTTCCTCTGGTGTTGACGGACGAGGCCGGCACCTACGTCCTGACCGCCGACGCTCGGTTGGACCATCGCGAGGAGTTGATCGCCAGCCTGGGCCTCACCGACCGTCCGTCCGACGAGATCACCGACGGCGAACTGATCCTGCGCGCCTATCAAAGGTGGGGCGAACGTTGCCCGGAGAGGCTGCTGGGCGATTTCGCTTTTGCCCTGTGGGACGCGCGTCGCAGAGGCGTCTTCTGCGCGCGCGACCCTATGGGGGTGAAGCCCTTTTACTACTACCACCGCCCCGGTAAAGCGTTCGTCTTCGCCTCGGAGATCAAGGCCCTCTTCTGCTGGCCGGAGGTTCCTCGCCGCCTCAACGAGTCGCGCGTGGCCGATTACCTGATGAAGAACTTTGACGACCTATCGGCCACCTTCTATCAAGGGATCTTTCGGCTGCCGGCGGCTTGCCGGATGATGGTCGGCGGCGAGGACGCGCGGCCGGAGCCCTATTGGGCCTTGGATCTCGCGCGCGAGGTGCGGCTAGGCTCGGATGAGGAGTACGCCGAGGCCCTGCGCGAACTCTTTACCGCGGCCGTGCGTTGCCACTTGCGCAGCGCCTTCCCGGTGGGCTGTACCCTGAGCGGCGGCCTGGATTCCTCGTCCATTGCGTGCGTGGCGCGGGACCTGCTGGCCGAGACGAAAGGCGCCGGCGGAAAGCCGTTGCACACCTTCTCGGCCATATTCCCCAGCCTGATGGAGGTGGACCCGCGGATTGACGAGCGCCGCTACATCCATGCCGTCCTGGCCACCGGCGGTTTTGAGCCCCACTTCGTCCGCGCCGATCAGGTTGGACCGCTGATCGGGCTCCTCTGGCAGGACGATGAGGCCATCCCTGCGCCGAACCTCTACCTAGATTGGGTTCTCTTTGGCGCGGCGCGCGAGCAGGGGGTACGCGTCGTCTTGCATGGGTGGGACGGCGATTCCACCGTGTCGCACGGCTACGAATACTTGGAAGAGCTCGCTTGCGCTGGCCGGTGGGCGGATTTTCGCGCGGAGGCGGAGGCCCTGTCTCGGCGCTCTCATGTGCCTCCCTGGCGTTACTTACAGCATTACGGCTTCCCCTACCTGGCCGAACTGGCCCGCGCGAGAAGGTGGGCCGTTTTCGCCGAGGAAGCCAGAGGCATCGCGCGGCACTTTGGCCTTTCGCACCGAGACCTTCTCTTGCGCCGTGGCCTTGGCCGCATCCTGGTTGATCACGGCCTGAGGCCTCTGGCGCCTGAACCGCTGCGGTGGGTCTGGCGGGCTGTGCGGCGCCGCGCCCGTCCTTTGCCCGGCGCCAGCGCGGGGATCAACGCCGATTTCGCCCGCCGTGTGGGCTGGGATGCGCGCGTCCGCGCCTGGGAAGCGGCCTCCTCGGCGCCCGCGCCCATGGCTCGCGCCGCCCATGCCCGCAGCCTAACCTCTGGCCTCCTGCGGTATGGGGTGGAGCTCCTGGATCGGGCGGCGGCGGCGTTTGCCGTTGAGCCTCGCTATCCCTTTTTGGACCGGCGGCTCATGGAATTCTGTGTGGCCTTGCCTCCCGAACAAAAGCTCCATTTGGGCGTGACAAGGGCGGTCATGCATCGTGCGATGGCCGGCGTGATCCCGGAGGAGGTGCAAACCAGGTTCCACAAAGGGAACCTGGGCGCGAATTTCAAGGGCAAGTTCCTGGAACAGTATCGGGAGGTCTTGGAGGAGTGCCTTGTGCGCGAGCCGCAGCTCATTGAGAAGTATCTAGACGGATCTCGCCTGCGGGCCGCGTATCGTCGTTATGCGTCAGACCCTATGACGGAAGAGGAGGGGGCACAGACGGTTTTCCTCGCGGTCGTTTTGGCCCTTTGGCTGCGCTACTCGGGTCTGGCCTGAAGGCGGTCGGCGGCCTCAAGCCCGTAGGATTTAAAGAAATTGTAAGGTTTACACCTATTGACAGTCCTCCTTTTATGTGGTATAGTGGATTGAAGATGGCTTTTGCCGAGGCTAGCGGGATTGTGTTGCGACCATCCAGGAAGGAGACATATTTCATGAGCAGCGAACAGCAGAAGCAGCCTTGGACGACGCCCACCTTGATCATCTACGGCGACGTTGAGGAACTCACGGCGGACATCAAGAATAAGACGTTTGGCTTCGGGGACGACGTCCTGGTCCAAAACCAGCCGACCCTGCACTCCAGCACGCCGTAACTCGCGCAACCGTTCACGCGACCGCCCAAGCCAAAGGGCTGCTGGCATCGCCTTTTGGTTTTGGAGGTCAGGCTCTGCCAGAGCAGTTGTAGTGGCTAGCGCATGACTTGAGCAAAGAGCGGTCAACATCATAATACGTTGCTGACCTATATGCCACCCTGCCCGTTGATGGGTATAGCCCATGAGGCAGGGTGGATTTTATCGGGGGCAGGATGGCAGCGCGGGGCCCTACGCGCTGAAGGTAAAGATGTGAACTCTTACACCGCCTACGGTCTTCACATACACTCCTCCCTGCCTTTGCCCGAACTCATCGCCGCCCAGACGACAACCCCCGATGTGATCATACGGCTGGCCAAGATAGCGCCCCCACCGTCGGCCAAGGCTACCGAACGGGGTCCGCGCTGGGCAACTCCCCATGAGATCTACCTCGCCTTTGAGGGGCTAGGCGCGGTCCTCGCGCGCGAGGGGCGCGAGCTCATCGCCGATCCTGCGCCGGGTGTGGAGGAGCGGATGGCCCGTGAGCTCATCTTGGGCCCAGGCCTAGGGGTGCTCCTTCATCAGCGGGGCTTCCTGGTGTTGCACGCGAGCGCCGTGGCCGTCGGTGGCCAGGCGGTGATCTTCATGGGAGAGTCGGGCTGGGGGAAATCGTCCGTGGCCGCAACCCTCTACGCGCGGGGGCATGGGCTCATCGCCGACGATGTGGTGCCTGTGCAGACCGCCGGCTACCCTACGGTGCCTCCTGCCTTTCCCCAGCTCAAGGTCTGGCCCGGCGTGGCCGATTACCTCCGCGACGGCTTGCCAACGGCAGATGTCGGCTCTGACCCCGGCAAACATCTTCTGCGCGCCGGGCGGGGGTTCCCGCAGTCGTCCCTTCCTTTGGGGTGCGTGTACGTTTTAGACGAGGGAGACGAGGTCCGCCTGGAGCCTCTTCGGCCCCGCGACGCCCTTTTGGAACTGTTGCGCCACTCGTACGCGGTGCGTTTGTTGGCGGCCACGGGGACCGCGGCCGCGCACCTTCTCCAATGCGGAGAGTTGGTGCGCCGCGTGCCCGTGTTCCGCCTGCGCAGGCCGGGGGCGCTGGCCGCGCTGGCCGAGATAGCGCAACGGGTGGAAGAGCGATCGGCGCAAGGGCGCGAGCCTCCGGCGTGAGACGGCAGCGATCCTGAGACCATACGGCTGAGGAACTATGCCCAAAGGCCGCGACCTTTTGCTCGGCAAGATCGGCGATGCCGCCATCCGCTTGTCCTACTTGCCGCAGGCCATGCGGTTGATCTGGACGGCGGCCAGGGGCTATACCCTGGCCTGGGTCATCCTGCTGGTGGGGCAGGGGCTTCTGCCGGCGGCCACGGTGCACCTGACACGGCTGCTGGTAGATAGCCTTGCGGCGACCGTCGGCATGGGCGTCTCTTGGCAGGCCGTCCGCCCGACCCTGATCCTGGCCGCGCTGATGGGGGGCGTTCTCCTCTTGGCGGAGGTCTTGCAGACGGCCGGCCATTGGGTGCGGACCGCCCAATCCGAACTGGTGCAGGATCACATCAGCGCCTTGATCCACGAGAAATCCATCGCCGTAGACCTGGCCTTCTATGAATCGCCGGAGTACTATGATCACCTGCACCGCGCGCGCGGCGACGCGAGCCATCGTTCCCTGGCCTTGCTGGAAAGCGTCGGGGGGTTCTTTCAGAACGGCATCACCCTCCTGGCGATGGCTGCGATCCTCATCCCTTATGGCCCCTGGCTCCCTTTGGTGTTGCTGGTCAGCACGCTCCCCGCGCTCTACGTGGTGCTCCGCTTCAACCGCCGCTCTCACCAATGGTGGGAGCGGACAACCGCCGAGCGACGCTGGGCCCAATACTATGATACGATGCTGACGACCAGCCTGGTGGCTGCGGAGGCGCGTCTATTCGGCTTGGGGCCTTACTTTCGCTCGGCCTATCAGGCG
The DNA here is from genome assembly GCA_034434975.1 of Anaerolineae bacterium. Classification (GTDB taxonomy): domain Bacteria; phylum Chloroflexota; class Anaerolineae; order JADYZS01; family JADYZS01; genus JADYZS01. The sequence goes on from DAOTYP010000025.1 coordinate 29,415, forward strand.
CTGCGCCGGCGGCTGCGCACCGAGCACCTGGACCTGACCAAGAGGCAAATCGTGGCCGGGTTAGGGGCCAGCCTCTCCGCCCTGCTGGTGTCGGGCGCGGTCATGGGCTGGATGGTCTGGCGCGCCTGGCAAGGGCGGGCGAGCCTGGGCGACCTAGCCCTCTTCTACCAGGCTTTCAACCGCGGCCAAAGCCTGCTTCGCTCGCTCCTCGGCAACGTCGGGCAAATCTACAACAGCAGCCTCTTCCTGGGCAACCTGTTTGAGTTTTTGGGCCTGGAGCCGCGAGTGGTGGACCCGCCGGAGCCGCTCCCCGCGCCGCCGACCCTGAAGCAGGGGATCTCCTTCCGACAGGTGACCTTCCGTTATCCGGGGAGTGAGCGGGCGGTCTTACAGGATTTCAACCTGACCATCCCCGCCGGCCAGATCGTGGCCATCGTCGGGGCCAACGGCGCGGGCAAGAGCACCCTCCTGAAGCTCCTCTGCCGCTTCTACGATGTGGAGGCCGGTGCCATTGAGCTAGATGGGATTGACGTGCGCGCGTTGGCGGTGGAGGAACTGCGGCGGCGGATCTCGGTCCTGTTCCAGTGGCCTGTCACCTATCAAGCGACCGCCGGTCAGAACATTGCGATGGGTGATCTGACGGCCGCGCCAGGCCCGGCAGAAATTGAAGCCGCCGCCCGGGCCGCCGGTGCTCACGAGTTCATCATGCGCCTGCCCAAGAAATATGAGACGCTCCTTGGAAAATGGTTCGCAGAAGGCACGGAGCTCAGCGCGGGCGAATGGCAACGCCTGGCCTTGGCTCGCGCCTTCCTGCGTCGGGCGGAGATCATCGTCCTGGACGAACCGACCAGCCTCATGGACCCCTGGTCGGAGGCCGATTGGTTTGACAGGTTTCGCGCCCTGGTGCGCGGGCGCACCGGCATCGTGATCACGCATCGCTTCACCATCGCCAAGCGCGCGGACATGATCTACGTGATGCAAAGTGGGCGCATCGTGGAGTCGGGCAAGCATGAAGACCTCTTGGCCCTGGGCGGCCTTTATGCCCAATCGTGGACGGCGCAAATGCAGGCCGGCCCCTATTCTGAGGCCCTCCGCTCGCCTGCGCCGGGGGTGCGGCCATGAGGAAGGGGACGCCGGAACGCCTTCTCCTCGCCTGTCTGACCTCTACCGCGCCGACCGGCCTCAGGGGCTTTCCCGAATCTACGTGGGATGAGGTCGTGCGGCTGGCGGCTTATCACGGCGTCGCCCCACTCCTTTTCCGGCGCGTGCAACCTCTGGCGACGGAAGTCCCTCTGCCCGATAGGATCGTGGCTGCCCTGCGCGGCCTCTACCTTGACAGCATGGTCCGCAACATGCGCCTGTATAGCCGTCTGCATGATCTCTTGAGCGCGCTGCGCAGTGACGGCGTAGAGGTATTGATCCTCAAAGGAGCCCATCTGGCGCAGGCTGTCTACGGCGACATAGCCCTCAGGCCGATGGCGGACGTGGACATCCTGGTCAGGAAAGAGGATCTGTGGAGGGCCGAGCAAAGGCTTCTCGGCATGGGTTATGCGCCGAGCGAGGAAAACGGCAAGTACGAAAGGACGGACCTTCACTTTGCCTATTCGCTGCCGGAGGAGGGCTGGGTAGAGCTCCACTGGGACATTGTGAAGCCACACTGGCCTTTCCGCATGGACGTGGGCGACGTATGGCAACGAGCCCACACGGCGGCGGTGGCCGGCGTGGACGTTTGGGTGCTGTCGCCGGAGGATCTGCTCCTCTACCTATGCTTGCACACCGGCTTCCATCACACGTTTGATTACTTCGGCCTGAAGCCCATTTGCGACATCGCCGAGGTGATTCGGCGGTACGAAGGCCAGCTGGCCTGGCCCGAAGTGCAGCGGCGCGCGCGCCAGGCGGGCGCGGCCAACGTGGTTTACCTGACCCTGGCCTTGGTCCAGAGGTTGCTGGAGGCGAACGTGCCGGAGGAAGCGTTGCGAGGGCTGGCCCCCGGCCGCCCCGCGCCGGAGATCATCTCTCTGGCTGAACGGCGCGTCTTCCTGAATGCAAACACCTGGGCCGAAGCCACGGAGGCCGAGCCGTCGGGCATGTCGGATGGCCTGGGAGCGCTGTGGATGGCCAAAGGGATCGTTGCCAAAGCCTCTGCCTTTCTCCGCATCTGTCTTCCCTCCCCGCAGGCCCTTGCCCGAAAGTACGCCTTGCCGCCAGGCTCCCAACGAGCCTATTTCTATTACCCGCTGCATTGGAAGGACCTCGCCTGGCACCGCGCCCGCCTTGTTTGGCGGCTGCTGCACCACGATGAAGAGGCTCTGGCCTGGGCCGAGAGGGAAGCAAGAAGGGTGGAGCGTAATACCCTCCGCGACTGGCTAACGGCGGCTCGGTAAATCTCCTCCGCGCCGTTTCCAGTTTAGACAAGGCACCGCTTTGCTGTTATACTTTTGAGGACGGACGGGTTATTGGGGCAGGAGTTTGTCCGCTGCCAGGCGCGCGGCAAAGGTGCGCTCGCCTGCGGTGAGAAAGCGCACCGTGATGTAGGTGTCGTCGGGACGGTTTTCCACCTGCACCACGCTGCCGACCCCGTACACCGTGTGCCGTACCCATTGGCCAGGGCGATAGTCGTGAGCGGGTATGGCCTGTGAAGGCGCTACGGGTTGGGCCTTGGCGATCGCTGCCGCCTCCCGATCCCGCCAGAGGTCAGCGTAGAGGTCCAGGTCCTCGGGGCCGCGGATGCGGCCTAGGAGCTCCTCGCAGCGGCGGCGGGCTGCCGCCAACTTCGGCATCCATTCCGCCTTCTCTGCGTCCGCGCGCGTGCTTTGGGCCAGTGTGCGGGCGGCGCGGCTCAGGGCCTTGGCGATCTCCTTGAGGGTCGCCCGTGGGTCGGCGTCATCAGGGTCTATTGCGAGCAGGGTGACGCCCTGTTGACGGCAGAGCGCCGCGCGCAGTTCGTCGCGCGCGGCCGATTCCGCTATCTCCTGGTCGCTGAGGCGGGCCCGGCGCTGGCCTAAAAGCCCGATGAAGCGCACTGCGAGGGCCGCCTCAGGGTAGAGGATGTCCAGTTTTAAGGGCCGCCTGGTCGTCGGGTTGACCAGCCAGGGTGGGGTCACGTTCTCCTGGGCGGGGGAATCGGCGAAAATCCGAGCCAGTATCTCTCGCCAGGCGTACAGGGTGTTGGGCATGGAGCCTCCCCAGAGATGCACGTTGGGGCGCATGATAGCACGGCCCCCGCTTGCCCGTCAACTTCGCGAGAAAAGTCCGAGGTCTTTTTGGTCCGGCACATCCTCATCTCCGATCAGCCCGATGCGCTCCCGCCTGAGAGGTGGGATGCGTTCGTAGAGAGACACCCCTCCGGCCATTTGTTGCAGGCGTCGCCTTGGGGCGAACTGAAGGCGCGTTTCGGATGGCGCGCGCGACGCATCGCCCTGGCCGACGAGGCCGGACGCCTCCTCGCGGGGGCGCAGGTGCTGTTCCGCCGCATCCCCGGCGGCAGGGCGCTGGCTTACGTTCCGAAAGGCCCCCTGGTGGATTGGCACGATGATGGACAGGCGTCGGCCATGCTCGGCGCGCTGCACGCCCTCGCGCGCCAAGAGGGGGCCTTCGCCTTGACGGTGGAGCCGGAGGCGCCGGACGAGCCGGCCTTGGCGGGGCGCTTGCGGACGCTGGGCTTCCGCCCCGCGCCCCAGGCCATCCAGCCGCGCAGTACCCTCTGGCTTGATCTGCAGGGGTCGCCTGACGAGTGGCTGGCGCGCATGAAGCCGAAGACCCGCTACAACGTGCGCCTCGCGGCCCGCAAGGGGGTGATCGTGCGCGATGCGACGGAGGCCGACCTCCCCGCGTTCTACCGTCTGCTCGTGCAGACGGGGGAGCGAGACGGTTTTGCCGTCCACTCCGCTGACTACTATGCGGCGGGGTACCGTCTCCTGGTCGGCGGCGGCCTGGCGCGGCTTTTGTTGGCGACCTATCAGGACGACATCCTGGCCGGCATCCTGGTTGCGGCCCTGGGGGCTTCGGCCTGGTACTTGTGGGGCGCCTCGGGCGAGGCGGGGCGAGAGCGGATGCCCAACTACCTTCTGCACTGGGAGGCGATGCAGTGGGCTGCCGCGCGCGGCTGCCGAACTTATGACCTGTGGGGAATCCCCGATGAGGTGGGCCGCGCGCCGGAGAAGTTCACCGCGACGGTTGCCGAGCGCGTGGGCGGGTTGTGGGGCGTCTATCGCTTCAAACAGGGGTTCGGCGGTCGCGTGGTGCGCTACATCGGCCCTTGGGATTACGTCTATTCGCCCCTCTGGTATGCCGCCTACGTCCTTCTTCTGCGTGGACGCCGCGCGACGGCCCGCGTAGGGTGAGGCGATGTCTTGGACGGTGCGGCTCATTCAGGAACGCGAGGCATGGAACGCGGCGCTGGCGCGGCTCCCGCATGCCCACATCCTGCAAACGTGGGAATGGGGCGAGACGAAGGCGCAGACGGGCTGGGCGGCGCGACGGCTCCTCTTCCTGGACGGCGACGTCCCCTGTGCTGCCGCCTCCTTCCTGGTGCGACGGCTCTCCCGCTTCCCCCTGGCCGTCGCCTACGTCCCTCGTGGCCCTGCGCTGGATTACGCCGACGCGCCCTTGTTGGACGCCGTGCTGGCCCGCTTGGAAGACGAGGCGCGGCGGGCGCGGGCCATCTTCGTCAAGGTTGACCCGGATGTGCGGGCCGATTCTGCCGAGGGCGCGACGGCCCAAGGGGTTCTACGGCGGCGCGGCTGGCGGCCCTCGGCGGAGCAGGTGCAATTCCGCAACACCGTGCTCTTAGACCTGGCGCAAGACGAGGACGCGATCCTGGCGGGCATGAAGCCGAAGACCCGCTACAACGTGCGCCTGGCCCAAAGGCGCGGCGTGCGGGTGCGCGCGGGGGATGAGGACGATTTGCCGACCTTCTACCGCCTCTATGCGCACACGGGGCGTCGGGACGGCTTCTTGGTGCGCCCGTATCCCTACTACAAGGCCGTGTGGACGACCTTCCTGCGCGCCGGCCTGGCGCGCCTCTTGCTGGCCGAGGCGGCGGGCGAGGTGGTGGCCGGGCTGATCCTCTTCCGCTTCGGCGAGACGGCCTGGTATTTCTACGGCGCCTCTTCCGACTCGCATCGGGAGCACATGCCCAACCATCTCTTGCAATGGGAGGCGATCCGTTGGGCCAAGGCGCAGGGGTGTCGTCGTTACGACTTCTGGGGCGCGCCCGACGTGCTGAGCGAGAAGGACCCGATGTGGGGGGTATATCGCTTCAAGGAGGGGTTCGGCGGCGAGTTCGTGCGGGGCCTGGGCGCGTGGGATTTCCTCGTCTCGCGCCCTCTCTATTGGCTCTACACGGTGGCGATGCCCCAAGTGCTGGCCGTGATGAGGAGGAGGCATCGCCTCAACGTTGGGCACTTTGCCTGAATGCGCGCAAGATTCTGCCCCAGGGCAAGCGCTTCAGCCGCGCGCGGAGCGCGGGTTGGGCGGCTGTTTATGGTGATAATTCTCGCCCTTGCTCTTTCTCACCACAATTCAAAGGCAACACTTTGATCAAATGTTCTGCGAACTTTTCAACTCGCACCACAGTCATTCCAAACAGATTGCTCAAGTCTCGTGCCAGACCATCAGTCACCGCTCCATCCGCCAGTATCATAAACGTGTGTGAGCGGTCCAAACCGATTATCCTTGACATTTTGGAATACTTCTCGATGTGCTTTCGATAGTCACCGGTTTTGGCTTCCAGCCAGAAAACGTCCCCTTCTGTCTCAAACAGCATATCCAGTTCAAAATCATCTCCATTGGGCAATGAAATCTGAGCGTTGCAGATGTACGAGAATTCCAGCGATTTGCTTTTGAGCAGTGAAACAACTTGCGCCTTAACAAATCGTTCCAGCCATTGTCCAGAATAAAAATTCAGTGCTCTGGGCGAAGTGCTTGGTGTCGCATAAAGTTGATAGGCGGGCGATTTCTGGTAGCGGTAGGCTGTGAGAAAAGCAATATTGTAAAGGTTTGTACACAGATTGGTCGTATCTGCAACAGTTTGTTGGGACTCGTTTCTGAGATTCAGGCTGAAAGGTCTTCCCACATTCATATTTGCCTTGATGGAGTCGAGAACCCTTTTAACCGATTCGAACCTGTTCCCAATGAATAAGGCTATCTTGTCAAGCGTCTCATCGCTTTCTTGCTCAGGATGTATGGTTTTTATTGAAATCCCCCGTGAAGTGAGAAAATTCCGTAATCTTGTAATATCATTATTAGGAGACATAGCTTCTACTGGTTCGGTGGAAACGCGCGATTCTGCATCAATCGTATCAGGCTGAATCTTTGATTGGTTTGTTTTTGCAAGTGAGTCCGCTATTTGCTCTAGCGCGATCGCTATTCTCTCGAGCAACGTCGCAATTTGGGTCTCGTTTTCCAAGATTAACACTCCGTAATGGTGGTGTTATAAACCACCTAACTATTGATTATACGGATAATCATACGGACTCCGCCTTTCGCTCCTCTGTTGGCATCTTAGACGGAGTCCATGTATATCTGCCCTAAGGTTGCTTTTGTGGAATCCCCCATACGATAGTATGGTACCTAACGGCTCTCGGTTCACCATCCCCGCGAGGTGAGGTCATCACCTTGCTCCCCTTCCCATTGTTTGGGCGTGTAGCATTTCTGTACGCCCAAGGCACGTAGCAGCCTCGCCTTCGTTGTTCTTCCAGGGTAGGGGATGCGTACGTCTTTCCCTTCCGGATAGAAAAGGTCTTCGGGCAACCCTTCGTCCCGCCACCTGAGTTGAAGTTCGGCAAACTCATCATCAGACACGTTAAGCACCCAACAGCAGGTATCATCAGGATGATCAAACTTGGCTACCCCATCTGCGTCTGACAAAAGCAAGCAGAACAACGTATCGGTAACGGAATTCTCAAAGAGCCAATGCAGCAGATCGGCGACGAAGGCCTCTTTCGCCTGCAGATCGTTCGGCAAGGGGCCGCCCCTTTCCAGCGGTTTGACCTGCCTGGTTGTAGGTGCGATGATCTTTGCATAGAAGTGATCGCACCAACGAGCAACGGTCTTCGCCGTCACCGCGACGGCTTTGGGGAAGGGGAATCCCCTTTGCTCTTGCAGGTAGTGAAGCTCGGCGCAATAACGCATACACGGGAGGTGAAATACAATCTGACTTGTTTATACATAAATATATCACAAGGGCGTTGCGGTGTCAAGGCTCCCAGGCCCCGTTACCCTCCCGACGCGAACAAACTTACCGCTTCCTCTGCCTGACGGCGCGCGGTGCGGCGGCTCAGAGCAGGGCTAACTCTCTGTCGCTCCGCCTTGTAGAGTTCCCTTTTCTTGCCAAAAAGAGTATAATCGGGGTGGCAAGCACGAGAGAGGATTTGCCTTCGCCCCTTTCCCCGCGAGGTCGGGCAGCAGCCAGGAGACGGGGGAGGGACGCGGGCGTGCCGGGGGGCCGTATGGCGGTTAGGGTCCTAGAAGGCGGGCAGGCGGAGCACGCGCTTCGCCCTCTGGATCCTCGGCGCGACTTGGGCCAGGTGGCCGACCTCATCGCCGTTGCCTTCGCCGGCGAACTGGAGCCGGAAGGCCAGGCCGCGCTGCGAGACCTGCGGGCCGTAAGCCGCCTCGGCCCCATGCTCAGCGTCATCGGCTATGCCGGCTCCGAACTCTCGTACTTTTACAACGGCTTCGTCTGGGTGGAGGATGGCCGCGTCGTCGGCAACGTAACGATCCAGCGCGGCGACCCTTACGGGCAACGGTGGCAGATCGCCAACGTGGCCGTTTACCCTGCCTATCGCGGGCGAGGCATCGGTCGCGCCCTGATGGAAACGGCCCTGGCCTACATTGAGAAGCAAGGCGGCAGTTGGGCGGTGCTTCAGGTGCGGGCCGACAACGCGGTCGCGCGCGGCCTGTATGAGCGCCTGGGCTTTGAGGCCGTCTCTACGACCAACGAGATGCGGCTGGCGCGCGTGCCTTCGGCCTCGGCGCCGCCTCCGCCGCTTCCCGGCCTCCGCCCGCGCCGGTGGTCCGACTGGCGGCAGGAGTATGATCTGGCCCTGGCCGCCACCCCTCCCCTGGCCCAGTGGTGGCAGCCCATACGGTCGGAGGCGTTTCAGCCCTCGTGGGATGCCCGTTTGGTGGAAGCGTTGGCCGTTGCCATCGGTCAGCGACGGGTGATCCGGAAGGGGCTTTACGCAGGGGGGCGCCTCCTGGCCGCGCTGGACATCTACGCCGCCCGCTGGCCGCCCGGTCACCATCGCTTGGCCCTCACCGTGCATCCGGAGCAGCGGGGCCGTTGCGAAGCGGAACTCATCGGGCATGCCTTGGGCGTCTTGGCGGACTACCCGCGCCGCCCGATCCACGCCACCCATCCCGCCGAGCACGAAGCGGCCATCGTCGCCTTCCGGGCCTATGGCTTTCAGACGGTGCGCTCCCTCGTTACCATGCGTCGCTGGATGCAGGGCAGCAAAGCGCCGGGCGAGCGCCGCTTTCTCGGCTACCTTTAGAGCGCAACGAAGACCTCGCGCAGGCCGGGCTTCGTTCACCGAGCGCGGGAATTCACTTCATTCTGGCAAAGGAGCAAGCGCATGTCCCGCTTCTTGACGCGGCTGGTCATCAACGCCGTCGCTCTATGGGTTGCGGTGCAGTGGGTCGGAGGCATCACCTACGAGGGAGATTGGCTTGGTCTGGCGTTGGTCGCGCTGATCTTCGGCCTCGTCAACGCGTTCATCAAGCCGGTTCTTCGGTTCCTCGCCTGTCCTCTCATCATCCTCACCTTGGGGCTTTTCACGCTGGTCATCAACGCGTTCATGCTCCTGCTGACCTCGGCGCTGGCGGTCGGGCTGAACCTTGGTTTTCACGTGGCAGACTTCGGCGCGGCCTTCTGGGGTGGGTTGATCGTGAGCATCGTGAGCGTCATCCTCAGCCTCTTCATAGGCGGGGACGACAAACGGCGCGCGCGAGGATAGTGGGAGTCGGCTCAGGGCCTACTGACTCTGCTTCAGGATCGGCAGGTCGGTCTTGTAGAGGGCGTCGTTCGTCAACAGGTAGAGGAAGCCGTTGATCTCGTCCACGTAGAAGGAGCGCACGTAGCGCAAAGCCTGGCCTTCGGCCAGCCGGAACTGGCGGACGAATTTCCCTTCTTTGTCAAACTCCACGATGCGCCCGCGCCCCGCGTCTGCGATGTAGAGGTGGCGCGTGGCGATCGTGCCGTCCTGCCCCGCGAAGAGGGCCGTCGGCGCGCGCGGTGGCTCGTCGTAGCCGACCAACTCAAAGGGAACCTGGCGGCCGTCAAAGAACTTCTGCACGATGCCGTTGGCGTAGAGGATCCAGATGCTGCCGTCAATCGCCATGTCCACCGCGCCGCCCAGGTCCACCACGGTCCCCGGGGCGAAATAGGGTTCCGGGTCGCCGGTGTAGCCCTCCGCTGTAGGCCGGTAGCGCAGGATCTGGTTCAGTTGCAGGTCCAGCAGGTAAAAGTTGCCGTTGAAACTCCCGACGAGTTGCGGATAGCGCCACGACTCCTTCTGGCTGATGGGAAGGGCTTGCAGCCCCCACGTAGGGTCTAATTGGAGAAGCGTGCCCGCGCTATCTAGGATCAGAAGGGTAGGGTTGCGGCGATGGCCGCCGGCAGGAACCCAAACCATGTCTACCAGATCGCCCACGACCAGGTTGGCCAGTTGCTGACCTTTGCGCGCCACAGGCGCGCTATCCGCCGTCACCGCGTCCTTCAGTTCGTTCAGGCGCATGTGCTCCACTACGTCGTTCCCCCGATCCAACGTGTAGATGTCCGTCCCGTTGACGATGATGAGCCGGCTCATGTCGCGGTTGGGGGCGCGAAACTCCCGCAACGTGGTCAGGAGATAGAGGGGCGTTACATGGTTGACCCGATCCAGGTCTGAGAGGATGGCCTTGGCGAGGGCTTGGGCCTCGGCCGAGTCGGGCCTGATGGTCAGGGCCTCGGCGACCTTGTCATACGCGTCTTGCAGTTGCGCGCGTTGCAGGCGCTCGTCGGGGATGGCCAGCGCGGCCCTTTGCGCCTCGCGCGCGCCTTGCACCAGTTCGCCGAAGCGCGCCTCCCTGGATAGCCCTCTTTGCCACCAAACTGCCGCCGCCAGGATGGCCGCGACGACCGGGATGAAGAGGAACAGGTAGAGGGCAAGGCGAGACCTCTGTCGTTGCGGTCTCTCTTGACCTTCCTCTTTCTTCGCTTTGGCCGTGGGCGCTTTGCCTTGCAAATGCCGCGTGTTTGCCAGCAGGCGGCTCCAGATTCCTTCCGGGGCATGGCGCGGCGTCGGGCCGGCCGCGGCGGAGGTTGAGGGCGGCCCCTGCGGGTGACGGCTTTTGTCCTCAGTAGGAGTGGGGGGCGTCGGAGGCGGCGGGACAGGCGCCGCAGAGACCGTGATCACCAAGGCCGAGAGTTCCGTCGTGGCCTGTGGCTCGGCCAAGGCGGACAAGGCCGCGGGCACGTCGGCGGCGGCCGCGGCGGCGGCCAGTCGCTCTACCGGGACGTGATCGGCCCAGGCGCTGTCCAGCAAAACGATGGCGGTATTCGGCTCGGCCCGCGTGTGGAACCATTCTACCTCTGGCCTCTCCAGGCCGCCCAACAGCGAAGCCCGGTTGCTCAGGAGCGCGGGGAACTGCTCTACGGTGCGCGGGTGGGTGACCAGGGTCAAGGCCGGGCCGCCCTGGGCGATGTAGATGTCATCCCCTTTCAGGGCCACCGCGCTCATCCCGCCCGTGACCTGGGGGACGGCGCCGCTCGCGTTGTACTCTTGTAGGACGAGGTGGGCGGCGTAGATGGCCTGGGCCAGGCTGGAGGTGATGCTGCCCGTGGCCGCATAGTAGGTGTTCTGAGCCGCCGTCAGCGCCTGACGGTAAAGGCGCGCGTGGGCGGCCGCGTCACCGCGCAGTTGGATGAGGAGGTAGAGGCTCCCTTTGGTTTGCGCCTCGCGGCTGGCGGGCAGCGGCTCTACGGCGCGCACGTTGGCCGCTCGGTCTCGCGGCGTTCCTTCCACGATGCTCAGTTGAGCAAGGGTGGTGCGCGATGTCTCGGCCATTTTCCTCCCTCTGCCGCGCGGGGCTCGGTGACGCGCTCACGGTGCTATTCTACACCATCCCTCGCGGGGACGCAAACCTTTTGCGCGCGCCGTATCACAGAGGGAAGAAGGCCGTTACAGGGGGCGCAAGGTGGGCTGCGGCGGGGAAAAGCGGCCGCTGCTACGCTCGCGCCGCCACCAGTTGCACCCGGGTAAAATGGAGCCTCTCTACGGCGATTTTGGCAGCGTGGCGTATCAGCGCATAGCCGACCTGGCGATCCTGCTCGCAGAGCGCGCGCAGGGGCGCGGCTTGAATCTGGAGCACGCGACTGGGAACGGCAGCCCGTGCGGTAGAGGTTAGAATGTAGGGCTCAATCAGCGCCGAGATGCCGAAGGGTTCGCCGGGGTTGATCTCGCCTACCAGGAACTCCCTGCTCAGGTCAGGCGCATAGGCAGTATCCACCGTGAAGTACAAGTCTACGCACCCCTCCAGCAACAGGTGGAAAAACTCGGCAGGCTGATTCTCCCGAAAGATGATCTCCCCACTATCGTAGAAGGCTTCTTCTGAGATCATGGCGATGGCCTTCAACTGAGCATCGTCCAGGAAGGCGAAGAAAGGATATCGGCGCAGAAGTTCTGGAGATACCATAGACGTTCCCTCCTTAAAACGAGAAGGTGCGGCGCTCAGGCCGAGAACCTTCTCCCCTTACGCCGGCGCGGCCTCCGAGACCTCCACGGGCGCACGCCCGTCCCCCAGGTTCAGCAGGAGGAGGCCCTCAATCTGCGCCAAAACCTGCTCGTTGGAGAACTGCGTGCCGCTGATCGCCCCCGCCGGACAGGCCGCTACGCAGGTGCCGCACCCCTGACAAAGCGCCGCCATGACCTCCGAGACGCCACGATCCTCATGGAAGACGATGGCGTTGAAGGGGCAAAGGTTGTTGCAGATGCGACAGCCGGAGCAGCGATCGGCATCAATGCTGGCCCGCACCGGCTCCAGGGCGATCTCCTTCTGCTGGATCCGCCCCAGCACCCGCGCTGCCGCGGCCGCGCCCTGGGCCACGCTGGCGGGGATGTCCTTCGGCCCCTGGGCGCAGCCGGCGATGAAGATCCCCTCGGTCATCGTGGCCACCGGGTCTAGTTTGGGGTGCTTCTCTATGTACCAGCCATTGGCGCTGCAAGAGATGCCGAAGAGTTGGGCCACCTCCTTGGCATCGCGCCGCGGCTCCAGGGCTGCCGCGAGGATCACCATGTCCACCGGGATGCGCCGCTGCCGGCCCATCAGCGTATCCTCCACCTGGATGACCAGTTTCCCTTCTTCTTCAGGAGAACGGGCCGCGTCGGTTACCTCCCCCACCCGTCCTCGGATGAAATGGGTTCCTTCTTCCATCAGCACGCGCTTGTAGAACTCCTCATAATCCTTGAACGGCGTGCGCATGTCAATGTAGAAGTTGTAGACCTCCGCGCCTGTGCGCTCCCTCACCAGGTGGGCGAACTTCAGGCTCTGCATGCAGCAGATGACCGAACAATGGCTGTTGTAGTTTTCATCGCGGCTCCCGACGCAATGGATGATCCCCACGCTCTTCGGCGCGGTTTTCCTGTCTCTGAGGACGATGTTCCCCTGCGTCGGCCCTGCCGCATTGCACATCCGCTCAAACTCCAGGCTGGTGAAGACGTTCGCCAACCGACCGTAACCAAAGTGCGGGATGCGTTTGGCATCAAAGAGATCGTAGCCGGTGGCGAGAATGATGTTCCCCACCTGCAAGGTGAGGTATTTCTCCTCCTGCTGGAAGTCTATCGCCCCCGTCGGGCAAAACTTCTCGCAAGCCCGACACGTCCCCTTCTGAAAATAGATGCAGTTCTCCCGATCTATCACCGGATACTTCGGCACCGCCTGCGGAAACGGCGTGTAGATCGCCTTGCGGTAACCCAGCCCAACCTCAAAGACCTCATCTATCACCTT
>DAOTYP010000026.1:0-7239 GCA_034434975.1 Anaerolineae bacterium
AGCCGGCGCGCCAGGGGCTGTGTCACGCCGGAGGGGTCTAACCAATTAAGGCGCGTCTCGGTGTTGGGGCGCATGTTGTACAGTTCCAGGGTGACTTCGTCGCCGAAGTTGCCGCAGGTTTTAGAAAGGATGACAACAGGTTTATCGCCCACGGTCGGCATGGGGGGAGCGGTCTGCGGGCAGGGGATAGGGAACTCGGTCGCCACCCGCAGGCTTTTCTGCTCTCGGGCGAAAATGTCTGGGCTAAGGAGGTTCTTGATGAGGGGCCGCACCAGGTGCGCGTCGGTGATGAGGAGTTTGGGCCGGAATTGGGTGATGAGCGTGCCCACCACGTAGGAAAGGATCAGGAGGGCGATGAACGCGAGGCCGGCGGAGGAGCCGTAGAGCGGCGCAGGCTTACGCTTGGCTTCTGCGGCTGCCCTCTCCTGCGCGATGACCACCGTGCCGGAGAAGCGGTCGGCCCAGGTGAGCCAGGCAGGGTCGGCCAGCGCCCACAGATGGCCCAAGGCCGCGGGCGCCAGGGCCAGGTTCCAGCCGACGAAGCGGAGTAACCGCTGTGCTAAGGTCGGGTTACTGCCGTCCACCTTCGTCAATCGCAAGCCCATGGCCATGCCGCCGAAGGTCTTGCCCAGGCAGCCCCACAGCGCGGCGACCTCGGCCACCAGGAACAGCGCAGCGGGGACCGACAAGCCGATTTCCAAGCCGCGCAGAGGCCCGATCCGGCCGACGACGTAGTTCCAGGCCCAATAGAGGTAGCCTACGCCGAGCACGTCCAACAGGAGGGCGATGAGGCGGAGCTGAAGGTAGTCCAGGCGATTCAAGTAGGCGATGCGGCGCTGCTTGGGCATGGGCAGTAGGCGGGCGATGATGACGGAGGGCTCAAGGGCGGTCTTGAAGAGCATGGCGACACCTCTTTTGCGCGCGTAGAAGGGGGCGCGCTTACACGATCTCTACTTCTTCGGCTTCCTCGCCGTAAATCTCGCGGAAGCGTCGGCGATCCAGCTGGCTGGAAGGGCCGTCGTAAACCAGGTACCCTCCCTTCAGCGCCAGGATGCGGGTCGCGTAGCGCCGCGCCCAGGAGGGGATGTGGAGGCTGCAGATGATGGTGATCTTGTCCTCTTTGTTCAGGGTCTCCAGGTAGCCCAGGATGGAGTGGGCCAACACGGGGTCTAGGCTCGCCACGGGCTCGTCGGCCAGGATCAATTTAGGCTCCTGCATCAGGGCGCGGGCGATGCCGACGCGCTGTTGTTGTCCGCCGGAGAGGGCGCGGGCGCGGTTGTAGGCCTTGTCGCTCAGGCCGACGCGCGCCAGGTTGTGCATGGCCCGCTCTATCTCTTCTTTAGGGAAGATGCCAAGGGCGCTGGCGAGCGGATTGACGTAGCCTAGGCGTCCAGAGAGGACGTTGGTGAGGACGGACGAGCGCTCCACCAGGTTGAATTGTTGGAAGATCATAGCGATGCTGCGGCGCACCTGACGCAGTTCGTCGCCGGAGGCCGCGGTGACATCCACGCCGTTGAAGATGATCTTCCCGGAGGTCGGCTCAATGAGGCGGTTGATGCAGCGCAGGAGGGTGGACTTGCCGGAGCCGCTGAGCCCGAGGAGGACGACAAACTCTCCTTCGGCTACGTGGAAGGAGACATCGGTGAGCGCGCGCGTGCCATCTTCGTATATCTTAGAGAGGTGCTGAACTTGTAACATGGGCCCACCTGGAAAGAGGGATCTGGGAGCATCATACACGATTTCGGTGAGGCTAGCAAGCATAGGTCGGGGATCAGGCGACCCTTCCCCATATCTCCAGCACGCGCAGAAGTTCTTTCTGCCAATCCGTTCCCTCGGAGAAGGGGAGGAGCACCTGTCGCCGACCGACGCGCGCCCTTGGCCCTAGCCTCTGCTGCAATTGGGCGCGATCCATCGCCTCTAGCGCGTCGGAGCGGAGTGCCAGCTGGTCATCCTCCCGGCCGATCGCGTTCACCTTGGCCCGGATCGCCAGGGCCTTTACCTGGAGCACGTAGAGGAGGTTGCGCACCGGCTCCGGCGGCGGGCCGAAACGGTCTTGTAGCTCTTGGCTCATCTCTGCCACCTGTTGTATGGTGGTCAGGGCGGCCATGCGGCGATAGAGTTGCAGGCGCAGGGCTTCTTCCGGGATGTACGTTTCGGGTATGAAGGCAGGGAGCGGGAGTTCCAGGGTGACCGCGGGCGCCAGGGGGTCCGGCGTTTCTTCAGGGGGACGGGAGGCACGGCCGTTCGCAGGCGCGGTTCGGCGCTGCCGCAGTTCCTGCACCGCCTGGGCCAGGAGGCGGCAATAGAGGTCAAAGCCGATGGCGGCGATGTGGCCGTGTTGCCGGGCGCCTAGGAGTTCTCCGGCGCCGCGGATCTCCAGATCGCTCATGGCGATGCGAAAGCCCGCGCCCAGTTCGCTCGCCTCCAGGATGCTCTCCAGACGGCGGCGGGCGGTGGGTGAAAGGCTCTGGCCTGGGCTGTAGAGGAGGTAGCAATAGGCGCGCACGGCGCTTCGCCCCACGCGCCCGCGCAGTTGGTAAAGTTGCGCCAGGCCGAATTTGTCGGCATGGTTGATGATGATGGTGTTGGCGTTGGGGATGTCCAGCCCGCTTTCAATGATGGCCGTGCAGACCAACACATCTATCTCGCCGTTGGCGAAGCGCAGCATCACCTTCTCCAGTTCGCGTTCGGGCATCTGGCCGTGGGCGACGGCGATGGTGACCTCGGGCACGATGCGGCGTAGGCGTTGCGCGAGGGAGGCGATCCCCTGCACCCGATTGTGGACGAAGAAGACCTGGCCGCCGCGATCCACCTCGCGCAGGATGGCCTGGCGAATCAACGTCTCGTCAAACTCGGCGAGGGTCGTCTTGATCGGGAGGCGTTCCTCCGGCGGCGTGTTGATGGTGCTCAGGTCGCGTACGCCGGTCAGGCTCATGTGCAAGGTGCGAGGGATGGGCGTGGCCGTGAGGGTCAGCACGTCCACCTCTTTGCGCAGTTGCTTCAGGCGCTCCTTGTGGGCCACGCCGAAGCGCTGTTCTTCGTCAATGATGACGAGGCCTAGATCCTTGAATTGCACATCTTTTTGGATGAGGCGGTGGGTGCCGACCACTAGGTCTACCCGGCCCGATTTCAGCCCTTCCAGCACCTGCTGTTGCTCGGCTTTGGAGCGGAAGCGAGAGAGCATCTCCACCGTGATCGGGAAAGGCTTGAGACGTTCGCTGAAGGTCTGAAAGTGCTGTTGGGCCAAGACGGTGGTCGGGACGAGGACGGCGACCTGCTTGCCGTCGTTGATGGCCTTGAAGGCGGCGCGCAGCGCGACCTCCGTCTTGCCGTAGCCCACGTCGCCACAGATGAGGCGATCCATGGGACGCGGCTGTTCCATGTCGCGTTTCACCTCGGCTACCGCGGCCAGCTGATCCTCCGTCTCCACGTAAGGGAAACTGGCTTCCAGTTCCTGTTGCCAGGGCGTATCTGGGCTGAAGGCGTGGCCGGTAACGGTCTCGCGCTCGGCGTAGAGCTGCAGCAATTCCTCGGCGATGTCGGCCACGGCCCGCTTGGCGCGGCTCTTGACCACGTTCCAATCCGCCGTGCCCAGGCGGTTCAGGACGGGCGGCGCATCGGTCGCGCCGATGTAGCGGCTTAGGCGATCGGCCTGATGGATGGGGACGTACAGGCGGTCGCCTTGGGCGTAGTCCACCTGCAGGTATTCGCGTTCCATCCCGTCCGTCGTCAGGCGGACCAGGCCGCGAAAGAGGCCGATGCCATGCTCCAGGTGCACCACGTAATCGCCCGGTTGCACGTCGGCGAAGAAGGTCTCCGGCGCGACGGGGCGCGGGCGCGCGGCGCGTCGGGGCTGGGGTTTCGTCCAACCGAATAGTTCGGCGTCGGTCAGGAGCGAGAGCAAAGGCTGCTGGGCAGAGGGCGCCGAGAGGGCGTCCTCCTTCGGTGCCTCTTTCTCTAGCAGCCACCCTTCCGGCAGCACGCCCTGCACGATGGTCACGCTGGCGGGGGGAGGGAGTTGAGCGACATGGCCGATGAAGGTGGCCGGGTGTCCTGCTTCCGCCAATAGGTCGGCCAGGCGCGGGGCCTGGCGCGTGACCAAAACGATGCGTTGGCCGGCCTGCCGTCGCTCCTCCAGTTCGGCTACGATGCGGCGCAACTGCCCGCCCAAACGGGGGCCGGGGGCGAAGACGCGACTCAGGTCGGAGGCTTGGGGGACGGGACGGCCTTCCAGATCGGAGTAGCCTAAGATCAGGGGACGGCGTTCCTGGATGCGCCTTTTCAACGCTTCCCAGCCGAAGAAGGGCGACAACGCGCCGATGGGCAACTCTCCCGCGGCGCGCAGGTCGTGCTCCAATTGGGCAGCCTGCGCTTCCAGGTTTGCCACCTCGGAGGCGAAATCCCCGCCTTCGTCCATGAGCAGGAGCCCGTCGGAGGGCAGGTAGTCCAGCAGGCTGGCGGGTTGCGACCAGAGGTAGGGCAGGTAAAACTCGCTGCCGCGGAAGGCCTCTTCTCGCCGCAGGCGTTCCCGTTCCTCTTCAAAATCCTGGCGCGCGGCGGGATGGCAGGGGCCCAGGTCCCACGCGGCCAGCCGCTCGGCTGCCAGAGGGCCGTGCTTGGGGAAGGCCTCGCTTGCCGGCCCTATGGTCAGGGCCTGAACCTGCTCTTGCGTGCGTTGCGTCGCCGGATCAAAGAGGCGGATGCTTTCCAGTTCGTCGCCGAAGAGTTCCAGGCGAGCAGGGTACGGGAGGTTGGGGGGCCAGATGTCCAGGATGCCGCCACGGCGGCTGAAGGTGCCGGGCTCCTCCGTGACCGCGGCCGGGGTGTAGCCCAGGCCCAGCCAATGGGTCAAGAGGGCTCCCACGTTCATGATCTGGCCGCGGCGCAGGGTGCGCAGGCTGAGGCGCAGTTCGCGCGGGGGGAGGGTCTTTTGCATGAGCGCCCGCGCCGAGGCCACGACGAGGATGGGAGGGTGTGCGTCGGCCAGCGCCGTCAGCGCGGCCAGGCGCGCCTGTTTCGTCTCCCGCGACCAGGGGATGCGCTCGTAGGGGAGCGCGTCCGGATCGGCCAGGAGATGGACGGCGGCCCGCTCGGCGGCCCATGTGCGCGCCTGTTCCACCCATTGCCGAGCGTGCTCGCTGCGCGCGGCCAGAAGGACGACCGGGCGGGCCAGGTCGCAGGCCAGCGCGGCTGCCAGGTAAGGTCGGGCCGCGGCCATCAGCCCCAGAGGCGCCCTCTCCGGCCCCTGGGCGTCGGGCGGCACGGCCAGTTGGGCGCGCAAGGTTTGATACGCAGGCACGTCCTGCAAGCACCACAGCAACCCTGAAAGATTCATTCTACAAAACCCTTAATCTTTGCCTTCTCCCGTTGCCCCGTTAGTGTTGTACCGGTTCATGGCAGCGACGATGCCGTCTTGCAGCCAACACTCCAGCGCGCGCACGGCGCGTTCGCGCACCTCTTCCATGTAGGCTTCCTCGTCCGCGCTGAAATCCTGGAGGACGTAATCCACCGGGTCCATGTGACCTGGCGGCCTGCCGATGCCGATGCGCAGGCGCGGAAAAGCCGTACTCCCCAACTGCTCAATGATGGATCGCATTCCGTTGTGCCCACCGTGTCCGCCATCGGGCCGCAGACGGAGTTTGCCTTGGGGCAGGTCCAGGTCGTCGTACACCACGATCAGGTCGGAGAGGGGAACTTTGTAGAAGCGCTGCAAGGATGCGACCGCCAGCCCGCTGGCGTTCATCCAGGTGCGCGGCTTGGCCAGGCAGACGCGCTGGCCTGCGATGTCGCCGATGGCCACCGCGGCCTGGGACTGGATGCGATTGAAGGCCAGGCCGTGCGCCTTCGCCAACCGATCCAGACATTGGAAGCCGACGTTGTGGCGGTTGGCCGCGTGTTCGCGGCCGGGATTCCCCAACCCGATGATGAGTTTCATGGCAACCTGCGACGTTTCTGCGTGATCAAGGTAACACAAACCGGGGCTGATCGGCGTGACCAGCCCCTTGGGCCTCTCCTGAACGGCGGCTTGAGCCCCTTACCGACGGCTCACGACCAGCCGCCACAGCCAGCCAATCAGCGCCTTCACGGCGAAGAGCGCGCCTACGGCTAGGAATATCCCCAGCGCGGCTGCCCCACCCATCACGAAGGATTGCGCCAGGCCGCGCAGGCTTAATCCGTTCCCGGTTTGACTAGGCCTGGCGCTAGGCGTCGCCTCGCCGGTCGCCGTTGGGGTAGGAGTTGGGCGTGGGGTGGGCGTTTGCAAGGCGGGTTGCTCCACCACGATGGTCGGCGTCGGCGGCCGCGGCGTCGGCGTCACGGTGGGCGTCGGCGTGTTCTCCGGCGTCGGCGTCTCGGTTGGCCGAGTATTGGCCACGATGAGTTGCCCGACGACGCGCTCGTCGTAGTTGCTGTCTTTCCGGATCACCCTGAGCCGCAGGGCATAGGTCCCATCGGGGATGACGGTGGTATCCCAGATGGCCAGCAGCCCGACCTGGGTGACTTGGCTGCGGTTGTCCATCATGAAGACCCAATCGCCCGTCCCGATGGGCTCGCGGGTGTAGGCCAGTTCGTAGCGGTCAAATTGTGGGTGCGCAGCCGCGCCCACGATGTTGACGCGCCCCCGCAAAGTCGCTTGCGGCTGTGGGTCGGTGATGATGGCCTGGGCGGCCTGCCGCAAGGGAGTAGCCTCCACCAGCCAGCTGGAGAGCACCAGCCAAAGACCCGTCAGGATGACGACCAATGCGCGACGCATGTCCCTCCGATGGTCTATCTGACGATGTAACCTCATCATTGTAACATGACCGACGGGAGAGGACAAGAACGGCCTGACCTGGTTGGCTTTGGCGCGCCTGGAAGCCGACAGAAGGGGGTAGCATGGGGGCTTGGGGCCGTCTGGTGGCCTCTTCTCGGCTCCCCCAAAGGCCCTGAGTGAGCCTGAAACCGGCTGTACCAGACGGAGAACTTCTGAGAACGCTGGTTATTCAACACTCACGTGCGGGAGCCAGTTGACACAGGACATAGTATAGGGTATAATGTGTGCACAAGACAAAAGGCGAACGACTGCGAACCGGAGGAGTAGGCGGAGAGCGGTCGCCAGAGAGGAGGGGTCACCGGGTGCGAGCCCCTCTCGCCCAGCGCCGCCGAAGGTCGCCGGAGAGTCGGCTGGCCGAAAGCCACTAGGTCAGCCCGGGTGCGCCCGTTAACGCGCCCGAGTCGCACCGGGGCGCGCCCACCGGGGAA
>DAOTYP010000027.1:0-15291 GCA_034434975.1 Anaerolineae bacterium
CAACGATCACCTGGATAGCGTGATCGGGTATGCCGGCGGCGTTCAACTCATCCAACACGATCGGCACGAGCAACTTGGTCGGGGTGATGCGGGTGTTGTCGTCGGCGATGATCACCACCTTCATCCCGGGCCGCACCATCTGGCGCAAGGGGGGCGTGCCCAAAGGGTGAGCCATAGCCTCCAGCACGGCCGCCCGCGCGTCAGGCGCGGGCGGCGCGCCCGCCGGGCTGAGATCAAAAATGATGTTTCGGTCGGGTATGTCCAGTTTCAGGACTTGCTTTGCGTAAGCCAATTCCACCATGACATTCCACTCCTTATAGAGATGGCAGGCCAACGGCGCGCGAGGTGGCCACGCTACGCTCGGCCATCCTCCGCGGCGACCTCCGCCTCCAGCTGCCGCGCATAGGCCGCCAGGTCCACCACGCGACCTTCCAGCCGCGACTTCTCCGCAGCAAAGCACATCAGATGGCTCTCCAACGACACGCGCGCCGAGGTCAACACCTCACCCCCACCCTCACGCACCGCCTGCAAGAAGGCCCGGATCAGACCCACATCGCCCCCACCATGCCCACCGGCCACCGGCCGGATGTGAAGCGCCTCCTCCCGATCCCCCAGATGATAATGCGCCCGCACGCCCTCCGGCCCCTCCCCCGCCAGGAGCGTCCCCCGCGTGCCGTCATAACGCATGGTGCGGCCCGGAACGGCGGAGAACCCATGCATGGTGAAGGTGGCCGTAACGCCTCCCACAAACTCCAGGATCGCCACCTGGTGATCTACCACATCGTTGTCGCAGCGATACACGCAGCGACCATAAGGCCCCGTCCGCAACGCCTCCATCCTCTCCTCCGGGCTCAGATCGCTACGCTGATCTACGGACAGGTCGCAGACAGGCCAGCCCGGCTCCAGACTCAGATAGAAGCGGGGAGCATAGAAGGCGCAACTATCGGCGATGGGGCAGCCGTCGGTGCAGCGATCGGGTATCTCCGATCCCACCGACTCACGGCGATAGTGGCTCAGCGAACCGAAGGACACGACGCGCTCGCAAGGCCGGTCAACAACCCAACGCAAGAAGTCCATGTCATGGCACGACTTCGCCAAGATCATTGGGCTGGAATCGGCCTGGTTGCGCCACTTCCCCCGCACGAAACTGTGAGCCATGTGCCAGTAGGCCACGTTCTCGCGATGGTCCACCGTCATCACCTCGCCGATGCGGCCGGAGGCGACCGCCTCCTTGACGGCGACGAAGAAGGGGGCGAACCGCAGGACATGGCCGATCTGCAGGATGCGCCCGGCCTCCTCCGCCGCCCGCACGATGCGCACGCAGTCGTGGGGCGTCGTGGCCATCGGCTTCTCTTGCAAGACGTGATAGCCCAGGCGCAGGGCCGGCACGCTGACGGCGACGTGTTGCCGGTCGCCCGTGGCGTTGATGAGCGCAGGCGCCAGCTGGCCGCAGGCAAACAGCTCCTCGGCCGAGGAGAAGGAATATCGCGGGTCAATGCGGTGCAGGCGGGCAAACCGCTCGCGCCGCTCCGCCACCGGCTCGGCGACGGCGACGTAGCGGAGTTCGTTCGGATGCTGCAACGCATAGGCCCCAAAGGGGTCAAACCCGCGTCCCCCGGCACCGACCAAGACGGCTTCTACAGGCTGCTTCAAGGCATCTCCCTCCCATCCTGAACTTGCATCGTCATCATACCAGCAACCTCGCGAAGGGTGCAAACCCAGACGCGCTCCGCCTTAGACGCCGCCCGCGCCAAAAGCGCGGGCAACATGCGATTATCCGGATCGTGAAGGTAGTGGGTGTAAGGGTGCCAGCAGGGAACCCAAAGCAAACGATGCTCATAGGCGTAATCCAGGGAGTCCAGATTCAGCGCGATCCATTCCTCCAGAGCATGGCGATCCGTCCAGGGCGCGCGCCAGCCCGCCGGCACGGGACGATGACCGTATGCCCGACGCCATTCATCCAGCACAGACTGGTCCACCTCTGGGCGCATGTCAAACCACATGCGATCGGTCCAGCCGTGGATGGGGATCTCCACCAGCCCTTCAGGGTAGGCATAAGGACGGTGTTCGCCGGCCGCGCGCAGCGCGTAGTCGCGGCCGCGGGTAAAGACGTTCTCATCGTACTCGCCGCTCACCCATTTGAACCCGTTGCGCAAGATGACCTCACGGTTGGCATGAGGGAGATGAAGCCAGCCGTGACTGTAGCCCCCCGGCCCACGCAAGACGCTGGAGGCAATGCCCAACCGTTCCTGCAACAGCCGGTTCGCGCGCCATAGTTCGTGGTCCAGCAGGTCGGGGTCGCTCGCGGCAATGTGTTTATGAGAGTAGGTATGGCTGTCAATGACGTGGCCGCGACGCACGATCTCCCGCAGGTAGCCGATGTCGGCCTCTTCCAGGCCGTTGCACACGTAGAAGAAGTGCAAACGCACGCCGAAGCGCTCCGCCGTCTCGCAGAGGCGCAGGGTATACTCTTGCACCGCCGGCATGATGCGGCCATGGTTCACCCCGTCGGGCGCGTAGCCGGCGCACATCTCCAGATCGTAACTGAGGGCGACGGCGCAGCGCACCCTTTCTGGCAGCCGCACCGTCACAGGCCACATTTTGTAGTTCACCGTGGCTCCTTCTTGCGTAAGGCGAAACGGATCACCCGCTCACCCCTGGCAGGCAAATCTACCCAGAGCATGGCGTCGCCGTCTCGTTCCTGCACGGGCATCTCCTCGCCCTCGCACAGGGCAGACCCAACGCGCCCACCTCCTCCCTTCAGGACGATGGTCAGCTCGTTCAAATCCCGATTCGCCGGGTTCTCCAACCAGGCCTCCCAACCTTCATTCGTCTCGGTGAAACGGGCCCGCACGCTCGCGCGCGCATCCCACCACAGGGCGACCTCCGAGTTGGTCAGGAAAGCCACGCCATCTTTCTGCCGCATGTGGTCTATCGTGGCTTCTATTTCGGCCTGCTCCTCCGGCTTGCGCAGCGATGCCCAGGGATGCCACAAGGTGACAACGAGCGCCTCTTCGCGCACGGCCCGTTCCACATAGATGCCCCAAACCCGCCGCGCCTCGCCAGGGCCATGAAACCAAGTGCGCTCATCGGGATCGTATTTGCGCTCGGCCCGCTGCATCAGGTCGATATCCGACTGGCAATACGGAAGTTCCCAGAAGTTGTATCGCCCGCCGTCGGGCTTCCGTGTCCGCATCGGATAGTTGACATGGACGATCATGCGTCGGGGATAGAGTTTCCAGTTCCATTCCACATCGGCGGAGCACTGATAATCGCTGGCGTAGAGGAAGCCGAAGTCCTCTATGGCGCGGCGGCTATCTTGGTTGCCGGTCACGCCGTGGTTGCGCCAGCCCAAACGGAAGGACCGGCACAAGGGCAGAACCCGTTGGATCGCGGCCAACGCCGCCGCCATATCTTTCACCTGCACTTCGTAAGGCGCGTTCTCCACATAGTAACTGAGGTCGGCGTAAGTGTGTCCAAGCACGTCTTCATCGGCGATCTCCCTTACGACCGCGGGATGATGCTCCGCAACCCGGCCTGCTAGGTAGTAGGTGAACTTGTGGGCCAAGCCCTTCCTTGCCATCAATTCCTGCATCTTGGGAATGTAGGAGAATTCGCAACGCAGGTTTCCTGCCAAAAGATCAGGGTACTCGTGCACGTCGCCCGATAGGCTAAAGACGGCCCTCGCCGCGCGAGGCCACAAGGCCACGCTTGGCACGATGCCTCCTCCCGCCTGAGCCAGCGCGCAGAGAGCCGTCTTGATGAGGAGCAAGGTCGCGTGATTCTCCTGCGGCATATCGGCCCGGACGATGCCGTGCGTGCTGACCATGCATCGGGCCTCATCCACCAGGCCAAAAGGAAGCGGCGCGTAGATCACGCGCCCGCCCCCGGCAAAGGGACGATTCTCCACCAGCGACGGCGCCTCATCGTCGCGGTAGTTGCCCCACGTTTGCGCATCCGCATCCAGCCCATCGGCCAGGTAGGAGCGCGCGACCACCCTCGCGCCCGACGCCAACTTCATCTCAAAATCCCGGCCGCGCGCGGCGGAGGCATAGGCGGGGTTGTGAAAGAAAAGAACGATCCCCGCCTCCCAAGGCGCCAGCCAATCCACCTCCTCGGCGATGAGGGGGACGCGACAGGTCGGCCACGTCTCTCGCGACTGCAGATGCGTAACGCCTGTCAGGATGGCCAGGGGCTCCGGCAGTGCTCCCGCCGCCTCCATGCCGACCAGCCCGCCCAGGATCAGATGACCGCCTTCCCGCACGAACTGCCCCAGTGCCGACATCTCCCGCGCAGACAAACGCCGGACATCCTCCGCCACGGCAACCGCTGCCCTCGCCAGGTCTTCAGGTTGCAAGCCGTCCACCGCCACCACGCGGTAGGGGATGCGCCACAGGTCTAACGCCCGACGATACGTGGCGACCGAAGCCACGTTCTCGCGACAGGCTGGATCGCTCAAGATCACGATGCGGTTGCGCATCATCCCGTTTCCCTTTCGGTTCTAAAGTCATCTCAGCGCGTACAGGTTGCCGTCGGCGCAGCCGACGAGGATGTGCATTTCCCCTTGGCCGACGGGGTCGCAAATGACGGGCATGCCCAGGGCTGCCGGTAGTTGTACGGAGAAGGCAACCCGCCGTTCCTCATCCGCGCCGCCGCGCAGCGCGATCAGGCGACCGTCCGCCGTGCCGAAGACGAATTCCGGTAGGCCGTCGCCATCCACATCGGCCACCACCGCGCCCGACATCGCCGAGCCAGGGTCGTAGGTCCATTTGATCGCGCCGGTTGCGGCCTCCAGACAGACGAAGGCCCGCCCCAGGCCGGGAACCGGGTCAAAAGGAGCAGGCCAGTGATAGACCTGGCCCCAGGTTGGCGCGCCGACCTCCAGCCATCCATCGCCGTCTACATCGGCCACCGCGCCAGGATGCCATCGGCTCATGAACGGCTTCCACCACATCTGCTCCCCTTCCCACGTCTCGGCGACTAGCGAGTAGTTTCCCCCAACCCAAAGGATGGCCGTTCCATCCTTGAATTCAGAGCCCCGCGCGATGATCGGCACATGGTAACCGGCCCATTGGGTTACAGGAAACAGATCGCGCCCCTTCATGCCGTCCAAGGTATGCCGCCAAAAGAGGTCGCGTGTTACCACATCCTCGCGCCCGTCGCGGTCAAAATCCAGAACGGCAGGAGTGCCCGTGCCGCAGGCGAACTCCCACATCGGCTTACCCTCGCCGTCCATGCGCAGGACGCTGCTACGTGCCTCAACCGGCCCGGTTGCATATGATACGTACAGGTCAAACCTTCTGCGCCCCGTGAAGTTCCCGTGCGTCCAATAGGTCGGCTTGGCCGGTAGAGCCTTCGTCCATTTCACCTGGCCCTCGGCGTCCAGGACGGACAAATGCTGCGGCGGCTGACCGACAACAACCTCCTTGGCGCCGTCCTGATCTAAATCCACAGCCAACGGCATACCCAACCCCTGCTCGGCGTGCCAGGACTGAAAGGCTCCAACGGACGGCGCCTGCCAGCGCAGGGTCGGCGGTCTGCCATCTGGACCAGGGGCGAGGCACAGCAACCGTTCGCGGCTGTCGTTCACCAGGATGCTCAAACGCGGCCCTGCTCCCAGGTCGGCCACGATGGGGTAACCGATCATGCCGCCGCCGGGGAAGGTGTGCAGGCTTTCTCCGCGCTCATCCAGTAGGTAAAGCGTAGCATCCGAGCCGGCGTACAGGATATAGCCTTCGCACACGTCCAATACCTTGCCGGAGGGGAGATCGCGCGGGAGGACACAGCGCCAGGCCTCGCGCGCCGTTCCCCTAGCATCCATCTGCACGAAGCGCACTACCCGATCATGATCATCCTGAGCGCTCACCAGATAAAGGCCATGCTGCCCTTGGCGAAGGCGCGGCGCGCGGACGTCCGCGTACATCGCCCATTCGTTTTCCGGAAACGCGCGCCAGGAGCGATCCAGCACAGGAAAGCCAGCGGGCAGTTCCGCCAGAAGGTAGGGGGTGCCTCCCTGGAAGGAGAAGGCGCGCAGCCTTTGGCCTACTACCCGATCTGTGGCTGTAACACGGGTGGCGACCTCCAGTCGTTCCCCCCGGCCAGTGATCTCGGCCAGGTAGGCTACCCGCGTACCATCGGCCAGCGTGTCCAGCGTCACCGGATAGCAGCGCTCCAAAGAGGCCTTGCATTCTCCTGTCAACGCATCTACCAGGAGCGTTCGCCAGATGTCGCCGTCGGTCTCATCATAGACGCCGTAAAGGATCTCGGCGTGGCCATCGCCATCCCAGTCGCCTACCGACCCCGGCAACGTGCGCAGTTCCTTTTGATCAACGGGGTAATTCTGCTCGTAGAACCGGTTCCATAGGAGACGCAAGGACCTGCCGCCTTCGTTGCGCGCCACGCAAACGTGCTCTCGCAACTGCTCGGCCTGCATCACGATGTCGGGGTAGCCGTCACCGTCCACGTCCGTCACGCTCAAGAGGCCGTAGTTGCGGCCCAGGTGCTCCGCGAGCGCCATCTTGACCGCGCCGCTCCGTCCATCGTAGACGAAGAACGAATTGTAGGTGGCGAGGACGACCTCCAACAGGCCGTCGCGATCCATATCCGCGAAGGCAACCTCGGGGGTGAAGTTGAAATGCTCGTAGTTGTACGTCCAAAGGACACGGCCGTTGGCCACGCCCTCATCAAAGCCCAGGCAGTATCCGATCTCATGGGCCGACCAGACTACCATCTGAAGGCCGCGGCGCGCGGGGTCTAACTTGCTTACCCGCAAGCCAAGGACCTCGTACTCTGTATCGTAGGTGCAGGCATACCGCGTCGCACCCGTCGCGCCGTCCAATATCTCCACGTGGCGCGGCGTCCCCGCGAGGATCGTCAGTTCCAGGCGACCATCTTCGTCCAAATCCCAGAGACCGTACATCATCGGCGCATCCAGGGAGCGTTTCCATAGGCACACGCCGTCCGGCCGGTAGGCGGCCAGGCTGCCGGCAAAGGCGATGAGGATCTCATGTTGGCCATCGCCGTTACAATCCGCCATGTAGACGTCCCCATCCCAGCCACCCAGCGGGTACGACCAGGCTACAACCGGCGGCCTCCCTCCCCAGCCCCCCACCAGCGGCGAGTGGGCCGAGTTAGCGCGGTCTCGCCGGAACATCGGCCATTCGCCCGGCCGAATCGTTTCCTGCGGAGGTGGCTCAGGTTGCTCCTCTTCAGGCTCGGCAGGCAGAGAGAGCAAGGAAACCTCGCCCACTTCAACGACGGTAGGGACCTCGGCCGTGCCGCGCACCTGAGCGCGCAGACCCGGCGAGCGCTCGCCATGCAGCGCATGCAGGCAGACGTATTCGTCGTCGCGGATCAACGCTACCTGCCGCCGACTTGCCCGCACCTCAAAACGCCAGCGATGCCATTGGCCGGGCGCGGAGCGGAAGATGATGTACTGCAAAGGCGAGCGGTCCACGTCCACCATGTAGCGATCGCCAAGGAGGAGGATGCGCATCCCCAAATTGAGAGGCTCCCCTGTCCCCAACTCCAGGGTCAGGTTGGAGGCTTCGTGGGTGTCGTCATCCATGGTGCCGATGGCCAGGAAACGGAGGCTGACTTCTAGGGCAAAGTCGCCGCCGACGCGCAGACCATCGGGGGAAGATAGTTCCAGCCAGCGATCGGCATCGCCATCATCCACGTGTAGACGCAAGATGCCGTTCTGCACGTTCCAGCGTCCGGCAGGGTCACGGACGCGCCAGCCGGAAGCCAAGGCCTCCTCCCAATCCGTTACCATAAGCCCGTGAGTCGCCTGGTCGTCCATGCTAGCCATGTCCTAAGGACAAAAGGTAATCGGGAGCCGGCCCTTCCTCGGCGCCATCGCCGGGGTCCACCAGAACCGGGCTCCGTACCTGCCAGCGCGACCAAGGGATGTCCTCGCGCACCAGGTCGCCGTAGGTCTCGGGGCGCCTCAGGCCCAACAGGCACTCTTTTAGCGTGGGCAACTGACGCTTCAGTTCCCCCTTCACCCAATACTCGTATCCCTCATCCAGGTCAACCGTCGCCGTAGCGATGCCGGGCCTGTGACCGGTATCGGCGCGGGTTTCCCCATCTGGGCCGACGATGCAGGCGCGACCGCGCGGCTTGCCGGGCAGGTGAGGGAGGCCGGCAAAGTTGGCATGAACGCAGTAGATCTGGTTGTCCATCGCCCGGGCAGCCAGGAGGACGGTCAGGAAGCGGTCAGTCGGCCCCCACGACATAGTAGGCCAGAAGAGGATCTCGGCGCCGCGCAACGCGTAGATGCGGGCGACTTCCGGGTAGTGGATATCCATGCAGATCATCATGGCCACGCGCCCACGGTTGGTCTCAAACACGGGATACTCATCCCCGGCCTGAATTCCCGATCCACCTTCGCCGGGTGCCAGGTGGGTCTTGAAGTAGTGGCCGATGACCTCGCCGTCGGGGCCAATGAGGGTAGCCGCGTTACGGATGACGTTTCCCTCGCGCAACGGGCCGCAAGGGATGATGTAGCAGTGGGCCTCGCGCGCCATCTCCTGGAGGGGAGCGTTGATCTCCATCCAGCGATCGGCGCATGCGGCGACGGTCTGGACATATGTTGCAGGGTCGGTGCCCAGCGTGGCAAAGAATTCCGGCAGCAGGATGAAATCAGGTTTTTCGCCCAGCGCCCGGCGCACGGCAGCATAGGCCCGCGCCAGATTTTCCTCTACGGTCACGATCCGCGAGGGGAGATAAAGGGAGATCGCGCTGATGCGCACAAGGCGGGCCATGGCCGCCTCCTTTCATCAGAAAACCCGAAAGTTCTCCGTCGCCGTCATTTTCATGCGGCGGTATTCGGCATTGAAGGCGTGGCCGTCATAGCCTTCGTCATCAAGCCGTAAGTCTGTCAGGAAGACCTCCGCACCATGGTGCATCCACGACCAACGCGCGGCCAGGGCGATCAGTTCCGGTTCCAGCAGGTCGCGCAGGGGCATGGGCGGCCTCTCCACCTCGCCGCCTAAGTACGGCAGCACGGCCTCCAGCAGGGCGCGATAGATCCTGGTCAGGTCAGGCTCTATGTGCTTTACCTCTTTATCGGTGACAATGGTTACATACGAGGGAAGGTAACCTGCCTGCGCGCCGATGGAAACAAGGCCGATCTTGCCGTCTCTCCAGGTGACCTGGATCAGTTTCTGGACCGCCGTACCGAGGTAGCGCACACGCTCCGCGCCGGGCCCCATGACGCTGCTCAGAAGCGCGTAGGCGTGGATGCCGTAGTTGTAATCGTCCACAGAGCAGCCGGCCAACGCGGTATGAACGCACCCCCGCTCGCTTTCCGGGCGGGCCAGGTAGTCTCGCACTTCGTAGGTCCAACGGAGCGACGAGCCGCCGTAGACGCGCCTTCCCATCCCTGCCCAATCCAAGAGCACGTTCAGGTCGCGCAGGTTGCCGACCATCGGCTTGTCAATCAGGACCGCCTTACCGGCTTTGACGAACGGCTCGGCGCGCGGCACATGCAGGTCCCAATTGCAGGCGTGGATGATCGCCACATCTACCGCTTGGGCCATCTCTTCCAGATCCTCAAAGACGCGGGGGATATTGTGCTTCTGGGCGAAATGGGCTGCATAGCCCACAGGCCACACCGTGCCGCCATCGTACACGCCCACGATCTCATGGCCCAGGTCCCGCAGGATGGGCGTCCAACTCCCGGGATGGGACGTATCCAGGTCAACCAGTCCGATCCGCAACGGCTTCATGTTTGTTCAGCCTCCGCTTTGATCTCAGTGTTCGTACGAGCCGAACTCATCAATCGCCTCAAAGAAGGCGACGATGTTCTCCCAGGGGACCTCCGGCTCCAGGACGTGGGTGGGAGCCAATAGAAGCCCACCGCCGCGCCCCACCGTGCGGATGCGCTCGCGCACAACGGCTTTCATCTCCTCCGGCGTGCCGAAGGGGAAGGTGGTCTGGGTGCCGACGGTTCCCCAGAAGGCCAAACGGTCGCCATAGAGGTGCTTTATCTCCGCCGGATCCATGCACTCCGGCTGCACCGGGTTGAGGATGTTGACGCCGATCTCTATCAGTTCCGGGACGATGGCGCGGCAATCGCCATCCGAATGGTAGAAGATCAGGATCTCCGGCTTGACGGCGCGGGCGGCCGCAATGACCTTCGCCAGGCGAGGCTTAAACCATCTGCGCCACATCGCAGGGCTCATCAGCATCCCGCGTTGGTGGCTCACGTCGTCGCCTAACCGCAGCACATCTACGTCAGCCTGCGCATATTTCTCGGCCTGGAAGCAACGGATCTCCGTCATCCGATCCAACAGGATTTCCCCCATCTCCGGTCGGTTGACGAGATCGTCAAACAGGTTCGCCATGCCGCGAATCTGCCAACTGACCTCAAAGATCGTCACGGCGAGTTCTCCCGCCGCGGCCAATCCCCGCGCGTGGAGCGCGGCCACCTCAGGGACGAGATGCTCCCAACAGGCCGGCGGTCGCACATCGGGGAGAGGGTAATCCATGACCTCGCGTGGCGTGGCAGCCGCGTGGAGCGGATGCACAATGCGGGTGAAATGATAGTAGGTGCCCGGCACGTGGGCGATGCCCCAGGCATCTACCGTCGTGCCCGCCGGCAAAGGCCCCAAGAGTTCAAAAATCTGCGGCGCAGGGTCGGGATAGCGAAAGTTGACCGGACGCACCTCAAAGTTCCAATACTCGGCCGGGTCCTCCGCGCCAGTCCTCTCGCGGAAGATCTCCATCAGCGCCGGGGTGAAGCTGCCCCAGCTCAACTCGCGAGGAACCCGATCGGGTTCCTCGCGACGCAGGGCTGCAAGCACCCGCTGGCGAGGAGTCATGGTGGACATGTGAGGTAGACCTCCGGGTTGGTAATGGCCTCCGACAGGGTCGATGCAGTCCAGGGGCCTGGGCTTACCGCACGGCATACAGCACGCCATCGCCGGCAACGACCAATATCTCGGCCTGGTCGTCGCCGTCGGCGTCGGCCACGATGGGGCTGGAGAGCTCGGAGCCAAGGGCCAGTTGCCACAAGAGATGCCCACCGCGTTGAGCATCTCCCTCCGCGGCGCACAGGCGTCCATCTTGCGTACCGAAGATGAACTCGGCGCGCCCGTCCCCATCTACATCCGCGCTGATGATGTCGGTCGTGACAGAGCCAACCGACAAATCCCATTCTTTGGCCCCGCTCTCGCTATCATACACCCTTAAAGAGCCATCGGCAAAGCCGACCGCCATCTCGGCCACGCCATCACCGTCCACATCTGCAACGCCGGGCATGCGCCCCATCACGTCAAACTCGTAGGCGTCCACCCACCAGCGCGCCAGGCCCTCAAAACTGTACAGGCCTTGGCCACCGTAGTTGCCCCCTAACAGGATCGCCGGATGACCGTCGTCCCTGGGATCCACGATGATCGGCGAGCCGTAGGCGACGAAGCCGCTTCCGGGGCCCACATCCACCGGACGCGGCAAGATGTAGGGCTTGGCCGTGCTTCCCTCCACCACGCCCAGGAAGTCCTTTGCCATGAGGATGATCTCATCTACGCCGTCGTTCTGCACATCGTATACCGCCGCGCAGCCGGTAGGGCCGAAAGCGTGGCCCAATTTCGTCCGATGCCACAGTTCTCTGCCGTCCACCCCGTTGAGGGCAAAACTCTCTTGCGTGTCCAGGCTATTGCGGGCCAGCGCCACGTAAATCCCAACCCCGCCATCCGTCCCCCACCTTCCCACCGTCCATTCGTACAACCCGCGGCTGCTGCTGTTTCCGGCAGGAAAACCGACGAAGGGATGACGCCACAACGGCTGCCCTTCAGCGGTGAGCGCGGTCAGCACGGGCGTATCTTTCTCCGTCCGGCCGATCAGAACCTCGGGCTTGCCGTCGCCGTTCAAGTCGGCGGCCACGACGGAACGGTTCAGCCCGTAGAGCGCCCGCCCATAGCCCGGCACTTCCCAGCGCGCCACGGCCCGGCCGCGCGACACATTGAAGGCCGCGACCGTGCCGCGTGCCGTCTGTACGATCACCTCAGGACGACCATCTGCATCTAGATCGCTGACGACGGGGGTGACGCCGCCGAAGCCGCCCGCGGGAAAGCGCGTGAGGACATCGCCGTCGGCGCTCACCACCCCCACGCGGCCGTCTCCCGTCTGTACCAGAAGTTCCAGGCGACCATCCCCGTCCAGATCGGCGATGTCCATGACGCCAGCGCCAACTTCAGCGATGGGCTTCTGCCACAGGAGGCGAGGTTCGCGCCCGACGAATGACCAGACCGCGAAAACATCCGCTGCGCCGTCGGCATCGGTATCCTGCCGGACGAAGATCTCATTGTGCCCATCGTGATTGACATCCGCCACCCAAACATCCTCTTTGGCGTGGTAAGAGATGGAGTTCACCGCGTCGGGAAAATCGCGATGCGTCTGCTCTACAAAGTGCGCCGCAGGTGCCGCCCAGATCTCCTGCCAGGCGCCACCGCTGAGAGCCATGACGGAAACCCTCGCTAGCGATCCCGCCGTCCGCGCCGGTTCCTCGCTTAGCAGAAGTTCAGGCCGTCCGTCGCCATCTACGTCCTCGGCCCCCCAGGGATACCGATCGGGGAGATCCCACACCGGTGCCTTGGGGTCCAGGCGCGGCTCCAGCACGAGGGTATGCCACCTGCCATCGCCCGTAGCGTTGAATAGGCCCACCACGATCTCGGCTTCGCCGTCGCCGTCTAAATCGGCCAACGAGTTGGTCACAGGGCGCGGCTCAATCCGATCGCCCTCCAGTTCATAGATGGCCTCGTAGAGATGATCCCACAGCAGAGACAGTTCCTTGCCGTCGTTCTCTATCACCGCGAAATGCTTGACGACGCCATCGGCCAGAAGCACACCCTCCGGAAAGCCGTCGCCGTCTATGTCGCCCCAGGCGAAGTGACCGTAGTTGCGTTTGTGCACTCCACCGGAGAGCCACTTGACGACCCTTTTCTGCCGACCTGTGCTGCCATCAAAGACGAAAAGGTGTCCCCAGCCCGGCGTGGCGACCTCCAGCACGCCGTCGGCGTCTACATCCACCAGGGTCACGATAGGGTACTGCACGTCGTCGTTGTCTGGGTTGGTGGCATCCAGCGTCACCCGTTCACGACCGGCAGACGCGCCGTCAGCGAAACTCAGCACCCGGCCCAGATTTGTCTTGGGCGCCCAGACGATGATCTGCAGGCCGCGTTCCTCCGGCACGACCTTGCCGACCTTGACGCCGGAGTAGGCGATGGCCGAACCGGCGCCGGGCGCCCGATAGCGCCAAAGGAGTTTGCCGTCCGCTCCTGCCAGGATCACCAGATCCGCTGGCAGGGCCGTCGCCACGACCTCCTGCCGGCCATCTTCATCCAGGTCGTAGACGCCGATCAGGTCGCGCGCGACGACATTCGGGCTTCTCCAGATGACCTTTCCCTCCCTATCGCGGCAGACGACCGCGCCCCCCTCCACGCTGAGGAGTTCCAGGCCGGGCGCCGATGTCACCTCGCGGGCCAGGACGAAACCGACCTGGCCACCTAGAGGAACCTGCCATCGCACCTTCGGCGTGCGCACCTGCATCTTCGCCGGCCTGTGCCCTGAAAGGCGCGCGTCGTGCCGATAGGTGGGCCAGTCCAGCCTTGTCCCCATGGCCTCTCTTCGCTGCACCATGTTCATCCCCCAGAGCCCCAAGGCTAACGCGACGAGGAACAAGGCTATCCCCAACGCCAGAAGCCCCCCAGGCGTCCGCAGGACGTATCTTGCTCGCATCGCGCACTCCTTTTTAGGGCATTTTGCTCAATGGCCCGCTACCCCTCCCGCACGAAGGGGATGGCGAAGGGCGTGCGCTCCGAGGTTGTCAGGACCTCGTGTGTCCAACCGCCTGCGCCGTTCGCGCAGCCGTGGGCCGAGTAAGCCATCGCCCAGCCGGGCGGCAGCGTGCCCATCAGCGAAAGACGCAGCCCCGGCCGTGTGACCAGTTCGCCGCGCAGTTGGCAGGTCGCATCGTCAAAGCGCAGGTTCTCCACGATCCATCCGCCTGTAAAATGGTGCGACACCGAGATCAGCCAGGGATGTTCCCGTTCACTTTGGGCGTGCAGCACGGCCACATCGGCAGGGGGGATGGCGATCTCAAAGGGGCCGTTGAAACGCCCCAACCACCGCTCCTGCCACCATTCCACCGCGGCGAAGGCCTCACCTGGCTCCAGGCCGAACCATTCCGGCGCCACCTGCACCCGCATCACGTCTTCCGTCAGGTTAAAGATCGCGAGCGCGTCGCGCGCGCCCCAATCGCTCTGCACCGGCAGACGCCAGATGTGGGGTATGTCGTCGGGGTACACGTGCTCAAAGAGGTCCAACGGGCGCGCGGCGATGCCGTACGCGGGGAGAAGCCGCCGGATCAGTTCCAGGCGGTCCGGCGAGAGCCAGCGCAGGTCCTCGCTCACCATGAGATGCCCACCGCTGAAGGCCACCGCCGTAGCGCGCACGCGCGCCTCGTTCAGCGCGCAGCCCCGGCCGATTTGAATGGAGTCTGGGTCGTTAACCCAGAAGCGGCGGTGCTTGTACCAGAGGGCGGCGATGGTGGTGAAGGCGCGCCGGTAATGAGGCAGTTGGCCGGGCCATGTTCCTGCGATGCCGATGTCGGCGGCGATGCGGATGGAATCGTTGTAGCCCAACTGGATGTTGGTATAGCACGAGCAGGGAGCTAAGTGTCCTTCGTGGCCGACGGCGTGGCGAAAGGTGTCATATGTACGGGCGTACAGCTCGCCAGCGGGGGATAGACGCTTGCGCGCGGCGCTGGTGATCAGGTTGAAGAAATCTAGTTTCCAATAAACACATCCCCACTCCTGGGCCATGCGCCTCAGTTCGCGCGCCCATTTGGCTTGCACCTCGTCCAAGGCGCCGTCCAAGAAGGTGATCGTCCAATCGCCGCTCGGGTGGCCGGGAAGGTGCCCCCACACCCGTGCCTGGCCGGCATAGGGCTTTCCCTCTTCGTCCAACGCCCTCAGCGGAAGAAGATCGTGCAGGTTGGGCGCGTTCTCAGTGATGCAGAACGGAGTGTACCACAAGGCCAGTTGCAGCCCGCGCCGACGCAATCGGTCGGCCAACCATTTCATCCCCTCCGGGAAACGCTTTTGATCGGCCTCGTCCCAATAACCCCAGTTTGCATCCTCCTGCCAGCCGTGATCCAGAAGCATCAGGGCACGCATCGGCTGAGGATAGCCGGAGAAGAGGTCGGTTATCAGGTCGGCGTTTTGCAAAACGATGTCGCGGTCAATGGCCGTGCCGTAGCCATACCAGGTCATCATGCCGACCTCGGGC
>DAOTYP010000028.1:0-29664 GCA_034434975.1 Anaerolineae bacterium
ATCGTGATGCTGGCGACGACCCGAACGCCGGTAGCGTTGGCGGGGACGGAGCCCCCGCCAACGGCCTGCATACCCGGCAGGTAGTTCGCCACGTAACTGCCCGCGCCGTTCTCCACCTGCGTGTACTGGTGCACCACGCTCGCGATCTGGCTATCGGTGCCGCCTTTGGCCATCAACCAGGCACCGGCAAGGGCTCCGGCATCCGCGGCGTTTTGCATCTTGCGCCGCGCAGCATAACCTCGCCCAATGTCAATGGCCAGCCCCAACATCCCCAGCAACACGATCAGGCTGAGGGCTACCAGGACCAACGATTGCCCATCCTCTCTCTTGCGGATCTGAGGTGTCGGCATGGATCATTCCCCCTTTGCACGTAGGCGCGCCTATTCAATCTGCATCGTTGACACGCTGCGCAGGCGCATCGTCGGGTTCCCGCCGACGGCCTGAATGACGAACCCCGTGAACAAGGTGAGGTCGTACCTCGCTTCTACCCGAATCGTGTTGCCCCCAGGGTAGGAGATCGCGATGCTCAAGTGAGACGGATCAAGGCCCCGGGAAGCGGCCCGTGCGGTGGCCTCTATGCCGACCCGATCGGTCGGGTGAGCGACGCCGTAGCGCGCCCCCTCCCGGGCCACGTTAGAGACCGCGTTGTAAGAAAAGATGACAAGGCCGAACTCCAAGATGGCGAACAGGAGGAGCAACAACACCGGCAAGACGAGGGCCAGCTCCACCAGTTCTTGCCCTCCCTCACGCCGCCGAAGACCTATGCGCATAAGGCCAACTCCCCCGTCAACGGGCCCGGAAGACGGTGGTCGCGCTGATGGGGATGGTGTCCAGACCGATGACACCCCCTATAAAGAGAGGATAGTTCACCTGCACCGTCACGCGCACAGGGTTTCCGGAACCGCTCTGATCCACGATGATGGCTGCCCCCGAGAGGTCCACGCCGCTGGTGCTCGCCTCGTTCCGCACCACGGTACGAATGCCGTTGATATCCCAAGGGCGATTGACGCCGAAGCGGGCCCCCTCGCGCGAGGCATTGATGACCGTGATGTAGGTGTGATAGGCACGCCCGATGTCCACCACCCCTACCAGCAAGATGAGAAGAAGGGGGATGGTGATGGCGGTCTCCAGCAGGCTAACCCCAGCCTCGCGGCGATGCTCCCTTCTCATAACCCTCCCTTCTGCCTTGTCCCTGGCCTTGCGTCCATGCCTGGCCGCTAAACCCACGGAAGGGGAGCCGTCAGGGCTCCCCTTCCGTAGAACGGTCTATGGGCCTGGCCGACGCCGGCGCCTGGCGACGATGAAGAGACGAGCGCCGATCGTACTGTATTGACCGCCTGCGAGCCCTACAGTCCGGCAGGCAACGAGCTCAGCAGCCCTGACACGGTGGTGCCGAAGGCTTGCACGGCTGCGATGCAGAACAGTGCGATCAAGGTAATGACGAGGCCGTACTCGGCCAGGTCCTGCCCGTCTTCCCGGTGAAGCGCAGTAAACATGTGCATGCCCTTTCGGCCTCCTGCTGATGGAAGCAACGCCCTCACGATGGGCAGAACCGCGCCGAGGCATACGACATCACGACGCGCCGAGGCTCAGATTGCGCCCGCGATCTGGTTCAGGATGTTGCTAATGCTCCCGCCCAACGCGGTCAGCGCGACGACGGCAGCGACGGCGATCAGGGCGATGACGAGGCCGTATTCGGCCAGGTCCTGGCCCTCCTCGCGACGAAGCACGCGCACCAGCTCGGTCAACATGTCGGTGTCACCTCCTTTCCTTGTATCCTCCAAGATGTTAAATGAACGGAACCGGCCGGGACGCCTGGCAGGGGCGAGGTTGGGGGGTAGGGGGGAGCGCCCCGGCCGGTACGGTGTAGATCGGGCATCACCGCTGCCGCGATCTTACCACCATTCCGCACAATAGTATGACACACCTGCCCATCCAACTCAATAGTACCCCGTGCCTAGAAAGGGCCTTGGCGCTCTAGTACTTTAGTCCCAACCATTGTTGGATTTCGGTCGGCTTTAGCGCGAATTAAGGACTTGCCAAGCGCAAAAAACAGTGATATACTCAAATTGCTCGCCCAATCATGCAATAGCCAGCGCGCGACGAACGATCGCTGGCATCGTTTTCGCTCGCTCCTTTCTTCGCTCCCTCGTCCCTCTCATGCGTTTTTCCACACCTCAGTAAAGGAGGCACGTCGCATGAAGCTCTCCCCTAGAAGCGGGATCCTCGGTCACCGCGGCCTATGGACCGCGGGCGCGGGACAGATCATCGTCCTGCTCCTCTTCGTCGGCCTCGTCGCCCTCATCGCTCCCTCTCTTCCAATCACCCTCAGCGGCAGCGGACTCATCTTAGCCGGGATCATCCTCGCCCTCGTCCCTGCCCTCGTCTGGCTGGCCTTCTTCTATCAGCAGGACCGGCTAGAGCCCGAACCTAAAGGCTACATCGCGCGCGTCGGCCTCCTCGGCGCGCTCCTGGCCGCCGGCGTCGGCATCCCACTGGTGCGCGACTTCTTCCGGGTCGGCGACTGGCTTTACGCCGACGACCTGACGCACCTCTTGGGCTCCATCTTGGTCATCGGCTTCATCCAGGAGTTCCTGAAGTACGCCGCCGTGCGCTATTCCGTTTACGGCTCGGCCGAGTTTGATGAGCGGGTAGACGGCGTTATCTACGCCACCGCCGCCGGCGTCGGCTTCGCCACCATGCTCAACCTAGATTACGTCGTCAGCCGAGGCGGCGTAGACCTGGGGATAGGGGCCATTCGGGTGACAATCACGGCCCTGGCCCATGCCAGCATCGCGGGCATCATGGGCTACTTCTTAGGACAGGCCAAGTTTGAGCATACGCCTCCCTACTACCTGCCGGGCGGCCTTGCGCTGGCGGCGGTGCTCAACGGCCTCTTCTTCTGGGCCCAGGACCTGGTGACGCTGCGCGGCATCACGGTCAACCCCTGGTACGGCCTCGTGTTGGCCATCGTCATCGCGATCATCGTCCTGGGCATCGTCTTCTGGCTCATTCGCCGTGCCAACGCCGAGACGCTGGCCCTGGCAGGGAGGTGAACCATGCAAGCCACGATCGCCGCACCGGAAAAACCGCGCGCCGGCGAAGAACAGCGCCTGGCCCTGTACGTCGCCCTGACCGCCCTGGTAGCCGTTCTCCTCGGCTGGCTCCTGAAGGTGAGCGTTGAACAGCGCACGGCCGGCTTCAACGGCCTGGGGGGCGCGCTGACGCTACGCTACCCTGCCGGCTGGGTCCTGGGCAAGGCAGAAGATGAAAGCACGCTCCTGACGGTCTATGACCCGCGCTCGGCGGCCGCGTTCAACCCCACCTTCACCGTGCGGGCACAGCCGATGGTGCAGGGGCAAAGCCTCCTAGACGCGGCGACCGCCTGGACGTTGGGCCGGACCGCCGCCCTCAGAGAGTTCCATGACCTCGGCACCGAGCAAACCTTCCTGGCCGGGCGCATCGCCGTGCGCGTCCACTATGCCTACATCGCCGACCCGCCTCCCGGCTCCGGCCCCGCCATCCTCCCCATCGTCGCCCGCGGCACCGACACCCTCGTAGTGTACGGCGACCAACTGCTCATCTTCAGCGGGGTCGCCGACGCCAACGATTACGAGGAATACGGGCCACGCTTTGCGCGGATCGTGGCCAGCGTGAGGCTGGCCGCCAAGTAGCCCTGCCACGTCGGCAGATGATGCATCCTAAAAGGAGGTGGCTCATGAACATCGTGCGCATCGTGAAGCGGATCGCCATCGGCGCGACCGCGTTGTTGGCGCTGGCAGGGCTCGTCATGGCCATTGGCGTTTCGCAGCCCGCGCAGGCGGTAGGCAAAACCGAGCTCCGGCGCGCCCTGCTGGCAACGGTGCGGGTAGCCGTGCCTGTAGATGGCCAAAAGGGCTCCTATTCCACCGGCTCCGGCACCGTTCTCACCGCCGACGGCTTCATCTTGACCAATTTCCACGTCATGGGTGATGTGAATAAGGGCAAGCTGTACAACAAAGACGGCCTCGCCTTCATCGGCGTCAACCCCTCCGACCTCAAGGGGCTCCCCACGTGGACCTACCAGGCCAAGCTGGTCAAAGGCGACCCGCAACTGGACCTGGCCGTGCTGAAGGTGAGCGCGCCCTTCAAGGGCGGCGGCGCCTTGCCCAAGAACCTGGGCCTTACCACGATGCCCATCGGCGACTCGGACCAGGTGGAGACCGGAGATGCCGTCTCCGTGATCGGCTACCCTGGCATCGGCGGCGACTCGGTCACCTACACTATGGGCACCATCGCCGGCTTCCTGGACGAGGATAAGGACGGGGTCAACGACTGGTTCAAGACCGACGCCGAGGTGAACAGGGGGAACTCCGGCGGCGCCGCCATCAACGACGAGGGCAAGATGATCGGCGTACCGACGGCGGGGGTGTCCGAGGCGGAGCCGGTAGGCAAGCTCAGCCTGATCCGACCGATCAACTTTGCCGAAGCGCTCCTCAAAGCCGCCCAGGTGAAGATAGGGACCGCAGAAAATGGCGACGGTAAGGCCAAGATCACCAGCCTGATCTTCACCGACACCATGGATCGCTCCGGTAAGCCGGGCAAGCCCGCCACCGTCTTCCCCGCAGGCACCCAGAGCATCTACGCGGTCTTTGAATACGAGGGCTTCACCGACGGCCTGCGCTTTGATTACGCCTGGACCCGCGACGGCAAGCCGGATGTCAGCGGTAGCATAGATTGGGAAGGAGGCGAGAGCGGCTCCTACTGGGTCGGCATCACCAACAAGCGTGGC
The DNA here is from genome assembly GCA_034434975.1 of Anaerolineae bacterium. Taxonomy (GTDB): domain Bacteria; phylum Chloroflexota; class Anaerolineae; order JADYZS01; family JADYZS01; genus JADYZS01. The sequence goes on from DAOTYP010000028.1 coordinate 4,772, forward strand.
ATCATAGAAGGGGACTACGAACTGACCCTCTCGTTGGACGGCCAGGTGTTGCGCAGGGGCCGCATGACCGTCGGCGAGAAGAAGGAGACCCCTACCAAACCCACGTTCTCCGACCTGGTCTTCGCCGAAGGCGTGAGCAAGGATGACAAGCCGGTCAAGCCGCACAAGGCCGACGAGCCCTTTGCGGAGGGTACCCAGAAGGTCTACGCGTTCTTCAACTACGAGAACATGGAGGACGGCCTCACCTGGTCAGCGGTCTGGTACATAGACGGTGAGGAGGCCTTGCGCAGGGAGGATAATTGGCAGGGGGGCGAAAAGGGCTCCTACTGGATCTCCATCTACCACAAAGTAGTCTTGCCCAACGGCCACTATAAACTGGAACTGTACGTCGGCGAGGAGCTCCTCGCCGAAGGCGAGTTTGACATCGGCAAGGGCGGGGGGCCATTACCATTACCATTAGAGGAAGGCGTGCAGGTGATCGGCACGATCGTGGATGCCGATACCCGACGTCCCATCAAAGGCGCGGTCTTCATCGTGCTCAAGCCCGGCGTCAGCGCGCGCGACTTCCTGAACGAGCCCAACGAGGACGACATCTACGGCTCCGGCGTGGCCGATAGCAAGGGCCAGTTCACCCTAGACGTGCTTCTGGAGCGGGGTGAAACCTACAGCATGGTGGCCGGCGCCAAAGGGTACCAGCCCGCCTACCAGGAAGACTACACGGTAGACGAGGACCAGGAGTCGCCGCTGGAAATCAATGTCAAATTGCAGAAACGCTAGCGCGAGCGAGAAAGGGGCGAGCAAGGCGAGCGCAGGGCAGGCTAAGTCCGCCTGCCCTGCGTTTGTTTGTAAGGTAGATTGCCTTGCTTTTTCTGAAAAGGAAGGTATAATTGGGAGGAGAGCGCGGCGGCTCCGGACCGCCGCACTATTCTTCAGTGGGCGGAGTGTGGCATGGCGTTGTATCCTTATCCTTTCAGTGCTATCGTAGGGCAGGAGCGCATGAAGCGCGCCCTGATCTTGAACGCGATCTCTCACCGCATCGGAGGTGTCCTCATCCGCGGCGAGCGGGGCACGGCCAAAAGCACGGCCGCGCGCGCCTTGGCGGCCCTCCTTCCGGAAATTGAGGTGGTGGCCGACTGTCCCTTTGGCTGTGATCCCCAGGGTATAGAAGGGATGTGCGACAATTGCCGCGACCGTCTCGCGCGAGGCGAGGAACTCCCGCGCGCTCGCCGCCGCACACGTTTTGTGGACCTCCCCGTCAGCGCCACGGAGGACCGGGTCGTGGGCACGTTGGACATTGAGAAGGCGATCCAAAAAGGCGAACGCCATTTTGAACCCGGCATCCTGGCCGCTGCCAACCGAGGGCTTCTTTACGTAGATGAAGTGAACCTCTTGGACGACCACGTGGTAGACCTCCTGCTGGATTCCGCTGCGATGGGCGTGAACGTGGTGGAACGTGAGGGGATCTCCTTCTCCCACCCGGCGCGGTTCATCCTGGTCGGCACGATGAACCCGGAGGAGGGCGACCTGCGCCCTCAACTGTTGGACCGCTTCGCGCTGTGCGTGGACATCCGCGGCATCGCCGACCCCGAGCAACGGGTGGCAGTGTTGGAGCGACGCGTGCAATACGAGCAGGACCCCGAACGTTTCTGGGCCGAGTGGCAGCCGCAGGACGAAAAACTTTCGCAAGAGATCGCGCGCGCCCGCGATCGCCTCCCCTTGGTCACGTACAAGCAAAGCGACCTCTATACCATCGCCCAGCTGACCGCTGGCTTCCACGTGGACGGGCACCGGGCCGACATCGTCATCCTCAAGACGGCGCGCGCCCACGCCGCCTACGAGGGACGGCTGGAGATCAACGAGCGCGACATATTGCTCGCGGCAGAACTGGCCCTGCCTCACCGCTTGAAGAAACAGCCCTTCCAGGAGGCGGTGTTAGACCCTCAGCATCTGGTTGAGCGCTTGAAGCAGGTGCGCGCCGAGCAGGCGCTGCAGGCCAGCCAGCAGGCCCAGGCCGGGCCATCCGCCTCGGTAAAAAAAAAGACGATCTGACGAACGAGGGCTCGGATCAGACCCCCGTTGGCGCGCCATTGGAGACCTCGCAGCCGCAGGGCCAGCAGGCTGGCCAGGGACGCACCTTTGAGAAACCGGTCAAGATCGGCGCCACCTTCCAGCCCAAGAGGCTGGATACGCCTCTGGACCGCCTGACCCGCCAGCGCCCCGGCAAACGCAGCGTCACCCACACCGAACGCAAGCGCGGCCATTACATCAAGGCCCGGCCCGCCCATGGCCGGTTGGACGACATCGCCTTTGATGCCACCCTCCGCGAGGCCGCGCCCCACCAGTTGGCGCGCGCGGCGACGCGTCCCCCGGACATCGCCTTCTCCGTCACCAAGGACGATCTACAACGTAAGGTGCGCGTGCGGCGCGCGGCCAATCTGATCCTGTTCGTGGTGGATGCTTCCTGGTCCATGGCCGCGGCAGAGCGCATGGAGGCAACCAAGGGAGCGATCGTCTCGCTCCTCATGGACGCATACCAACGGCGCGATCAGGTGAGCCTGATCGTCTTCCAGCGGGAGGAGGCCCGCGTCGTCCTCCCTCCGACCAACAGCGTGGAATTGGCACAGAAGGTGCTCCGCGACCTTCCCGTGGGCGGCAAAACCCCGCTCTCCAGCGGCCTCCTCTTGGCCTATCGGGTATGCGTCGCCGCGCGCCGTCGTGATCCGGAGGTGATGCCGTTGATCATCTTGCTGACCGACGGCGCCGGCAACGTCAGCCTGACAGGGCTTCCCGCGCAAGAGGAAGCGCTCAAGATGGCCGAGTTGCTTCACGCCAGCGGGTTCCGCTCCGTCGTGATCAACATGGAGCACGCAGCCTTTGATCGGGGCCTGGCCCGGGGCCTGGCCGAGGCCCTTGGCGCTCCCTGCTATTCGCTGCCGGAATTGCGGGCCGAGGCGCTGGTGCGCACGGTGAAAGAAGAACTGGGAACCTGAAGGCACATGGGGCTCTGTCTCTATTCCCCTATCCTCTCCGTATCCTAAGGGCATCCATGAGCCGACAGATCCGCGCCGATCTGGCGCTTCTGTTCACCGTCATCGTGTGGGGCAGCACCTTCGTCGTCGTGCGCGACGCGGTCAGCGCTTATCCCGTCTTTCCCTTCCTCGCCGTCCGCTTCACGGTGGCGTTTCTTGCGCTCCTCCCCTTGGCGCACAACCGACGGCTGGCCTGGGGGCTGAATGCCTGGGGGCCCGTGCGCGGACGCCGACGCGACCTGGCCGCCGGCATCCTGGTCGGCCTCTTCCTCTTCGCAGCCTATGCCACCCAAACGTTTGGCCTCCTCCTGTCCACGCCCGCGAAGACCGCTTTCATCACCGGCCTCTCTGTCGTCCTCGTACCCTTGGGCGCGGCGTTGCTCCTGAGAAGGCCGCCTAGCCGCGCCGCCTGGTTCGGCGTTGCCCTGGCCACATGCGGCCTCGCCTTGCTGACGCTCAACGAGAACCTGCGCATCGGCCGTGGGGATTTCCTGGTGATGCTCACCGCGTTGAGCCTTGCCGGACACATCATCGCCATCGCGCGCTTCGCGCCGCAAGGGGACCCCCTCCTCTTGACCCTGGCTCAGATCGGAACCGTGGCTGCAGCAAGCGCTGTGGCCGCCTGGCTGAGGGGGGATTGGCAGGCAGGGATGCCGTCTCTCTCCGTCCTCGCGACCATCTTGTTTACCGGCGTTTTCGCGACGGCCTTTGCTTTCGCCGCGCAAACCAGCGCACAACGGTTTACCACCCCAACCCACACTGCCGTCATCTTCACGGGTGAGCCGGTCTTTGCGGCCCTCTTCAGTTACCTTCTTGCCGGGGAGATGCTGGGCGGACGGGAATTGTTGGGCTGCGGGCTGATCCTGGCAGGGATGCTGTCCACCGAGCTAGGCGACCTGGCTTGGTCCGGGCTCAGGCGGCGCACGCAAGGCCGTGTGCCTACAACCGCCCATGATGCTCACTATTGACAGGGGAACCGCAACGGGGCCAGCGATGTCCGCGCGGCCCCGTTTGACCTTACGGTGAACTATCTCGCCTCAGTCGTCTTCCTCGCCGCCTTGGGGGTAGCCATAGAGGAACCAATACCGATCGGGCGGATAGGCATCAGCAGCCTCACTCGGCCAAATGAAATGCCCCTTCTGCCACATCCGGCGCAGGCGGTCGTCCAGATGGGCCAGGCGAGACGCCTCGGTGTAGATCTGGGCGTCCGGCCCCAGTTCCTCCAAAAGAAGGGAGATGCGGGCGCGGGTGCGGACCTCCGCCGGGTAATCTTCCCGACAGCGGTTGGGGCGCCTCAGGCAATCGTCCAAGAACCAGGCCCAGGAGTCCAACTGGCTGCGTAGTTCCTGACGCAACAGCTCCATGTAGCGTTTCTCATAACGGCGCTTCATGGTCGCCCATACCTCGCCAATGCGGTCCAGCTCGGCGCGTTGGGTGGGCGAAAGGGCCTTCTCACGCCGACGCAGCCGCCGATAGTGCTCCAGGAACGCGCCTAACGTCATCTTGGGCTGCAGATCGCCCACGGGCGTGCGCACGACGAGCTGACGGAAGAGCTGGTTGGACAGCAGGTAAGGCTCCATCTCCTCTGCCATCGTCCGGCAGATCGCCAATTCAACGGCCGGGTCCATCGCCATCTGCCTCAGCCCTGGCCCGCCCGGCTAGGATTGAACGAGACGGCAGCCAGCGCGATCAGGCTGGCCAGCGAGATGACCAGGGCGATGATCGCGATGATGGTGGCCAGCGAGGCCGCCGTCTGGGCCTGTCGCGCGAGGGTCACGGCCAGTTCGGCGTCGCCCTGGGCAGTCGGCGCTGCGCCCGCCAAGCCGGGAAGCAACAGAGCGATGAGAAGCCATTGCAGCGCGATGATGCCCATGAGGAAGATGGAAACCCTGCGAGAACGCATTTTCTCCGCCTCCTTTCACCTACAGAGTTGCATAGGGAATTTTTACAGCACATGCGACATCAGTTCCGCCGTGTCCAGCCAGATGGTCACTGGGCCGTCGTTGTGAATCCTGACGAGCATGATCGCCTGAAACTGGCCGGTCACGACAGGCACCCCCAGGCCACGCAGATGCTCAGCGAAGGCGCTCACCAAAGGCGCGGCCTGCTCCGGCCGCGCCGCCTCTATAAAACTGGGACGGCGACCTTTGCGAGCGTCGCCGTAAAGCGTGAATTGAGAGACGACCAGGGCGCTGCCGTTGACATCCAGCAGCGACCGATTCAACTTGCCCGCCTCGTCGTCAAAGATGCGCAGGTGGGCCACCTTCTCGGCCAGGAAACGCGCCTCGCGCTCGGTGTCGGCATGGGTGACGCCCACCAGAACGGCCACACCTTGGCCAATGCTGCCGAGGGATTTCCCTGCGACGAGAACCTCCGCCTCCGTCACTCGCTGCACCAAGGCTCGCATCGGGTCTTTTCCTTGCAGGTTGAGATGATCGGGCAACCCTACACGATGAAGCCGAGCGCTGTCAAGCCCTCCCCAATCCCTCGGCAGGACAACCGGGCGTCGTCAGCGCCGGGTTCAAAAATAGCGTTCCGGCTGCGCGTCCTCGCGGACCAACTTACCGCTGGCAATGTCTCGCAAGGCTTCCGGTGCGGTCAGGATGACGCGGCCGCGACGGGTCGTAACCCAGCCCATGCGCCGAAAACGACTCAACACGCGGATGGCGGTCTCTACGGTCGTGCCCGTCATGTCGGCGATGTCCTGGCGGGTGAGCGGCATCTCTATCACCATGCCGTCGTCGGCGTGACGTCCGTTAGCCGCGGCCAGTTTCAGCAGCAGGCGGGCGATGCGTTGCTCCACCCGTTCCACGGCCAGGCTACGCACCATGTCCATCGCGCTGCGCAAACGACGCGTCAGTTCAGAAATGACAGCCAGGGCGGTAACCGGGTAGCGTTGCAGCATCTCCAAGAAATCATGCCTGGAAATGTAAACGAGAGCCGTCGGCTCCATCGTCTGCGCGGTGGCGCTGTAGGGCGTGCCGTCAAAGACCGCCAGTTCGCCGAACATCCGCCCTGGGCCGAGGACCTCCACTACGATGTCGCGACCCTCCTCCGAATGGCGCATCAACTTGACCTGCCCCATCCAGATGATGTAGATAGCCTCAGGCGGGTCGCCCTCAAAGAAGATGTAGGCATCCTTGGGGTAGCAGCGTTCGTTCAAGAGGTCTGCGACCGCCTCCCAATCGCGCTCTGTGAGGCCGATGAAGAGGGGCGCGGTTTTCACAACCTGCACCTTGTCCATATGCTCATATTCCCTGCCGCAACTGCTACCTGCCACCATTTATTAGTCAAATTATACCATCAATGCGAGATTTTAGAAAACAACGCCTCGCTGAAAAATGAGTCGGCGTCGGATGGCCCCTGCCCCGACGCCGACTCACAAGGCGATCAGCCGCACGCGGCTAGTTTCCTATCACCTGGTAGGCCTTACCATCCAGGACGACGATTACGTTCTCCCCCAAGGCGAAGTAGCGGCGCAGCGCGGGGCGTTTATCCAGGAGGGCAAAGTAAGCGGTAGAGGCGAAAGCAACCTGTACCGGCTTCATCCGCGCGGCGTCAAAGGTCGTGTCTATCCAGACGCCGTCCTTCAGGACGAAAGCCTTGTCCAACACGTAGCGCACGGCGACCGCGGGCTCCCGCGCCGGCTCTACGTTACCACCCCCCTGACCGCTGCCGCCGCCCCCCAGAGAAGGAGCCGGAGCAAGCCCGTAGGCGCTATCGGCCTTGCGCAACGCCTCCTGCCAGACGCTCTTCTCCACCGCCGCCGCGCCGTAAGCCGGAGTCGCTTGGGTGGCTCCCCCGCGTGCCTCTCGCTCCGCCAGATCACCACGGCCTTCACCCGTCAGGGCCAGCCCCGGCTCCTTCACCAAGTAGGAGGTGTACGGGGTGACGATCCCGTATCGCACGCTCAGGTCAATCACCTCCTGCACCGATTCCCGATCGGCGCCCTGAAGACGGATTTGGGTCAGCAGGTGGCCGATCTTGCGCGTGGCCCACAGGCGCGCGATGAAGGCCTCGCCTCCACCTGTCGTAAACCGTTGTCCCTTGTAGGTGAAGGTTTGGGGCTTGCCGTTTACCTCGCCGGTCAAGCGAATGTCCACGACCCCACCGCGTCGGTAGCGTCCCGTGAGGATCAGTTGGCTGCCCGCGAAGAGGTCAGGCAGGGGATACGGATAGGTGTCTTCTACCACCATGTCACCGAAATCCAGCCGAATGTCCGCCAGAACCGGCGTGCTCACCTTCGCGTAAAAGTCCGACACGATCTCGTCCAGCGGCTGGCCGGGGCGCACGTAAGCGCTCGCCCCCCGGTGCTGTTGGCTGATGGCATCCAAGAGGATCGTGTTCACATCGTCGCCGACGCCGAAGGAGAAGAGCCGCACCTGTTTGGGCGCTTCCCGTTGAACGTTGGCGATGATGCGATCTACATCTGTGATGCCTTGGGTGGGAAGCCCGTCGGTCAGGAAGATGAGCAACGCGGGCCGAGAGGCCTCGCCGGACTGACGAAGGAGCGCCAGCGCCTCCAAAAGCGCGCGATGGATGTCGGTGCTTCCACCGGCCTTCAGGCGATCCACGAACTCTTTCGCCGCCGCGCGCTCCTCGGCAGGCCGCAAGGTAGAAGCATATGGACGAAGGCCGGTGCTGAAGGCGATGATGTTGAAGCGGTCATGAGGCCCCAACTGGTCAAGGATGTAGTGCAAGGCGCGCTTGGCCTGCTCTAGCTTCGTGCCCATCATGCTGCCGGAGACATCCAAGACCAGCACGACATCCTTGGCTATCGCTTCCTCTTGCTCTACTTTCACCGGCGGCGCCACCAGAAGGAGAAAGAAGCCATCCTCTCCACCCGGCTTGTACGTGAGCAGGGTGAGGCCCACCTCTTCGGCAGCAACGCTGTAGAAGAGCTCAAAATCTACTTCCGGACGAAACTGGTTCGCCTCAAAACCGATCCGCGCCTCGTAGTCGCCCATCCGCTCCACGTCCACCGGATGGGTGGGTGAGTAGACGGCCTTGAGCGGCTGGCGCGATTTGATCGCCACGTTGATAGCCAGTTGCTCAATGGGGAGCTCCGCCAGGCCCGGCACGCGCAGAGGAAAGCGGTAGCGCGCCAAGCCGTTGTCCAACGGCAGCACCTGACGATAGGTGAGCTCAATGCGACGCTGACCGTCTGGGGGCACCGGGAAGAGGCGAGCCTGGATCAGGTCGCGCCCGACGAATTCCAGCAGGGCAGGGTCCCGCTGCTGACGGACGATGCTTTCGTAGATGCTGCGCGCCTCGTCCTTATGGAGCAATTTGCCCTCTATGCGCTGACCGTCGGCCCACAGCGCGAAGTCGGACACGGCTGCCCCCTCCGGCAGCGCGAACAGGTAAACGCCCTCGGCCGGAACGGAACCGGGATTGGTAAAGACCTGCTCAATGCGCGTGGTGGCCACCTGATCTTCTATGGTGGCCTGCACCTGATAGGATTGGAGGAGCAGACGCCCTTCAGGCGGCCGCGGTGGACGGGGCCATTCCGGCACAGGCGGCCAGGGAGTCGGTATCGGCTCCGGAGGGTAAAATTGCCCATCCCCCAGCGCGAGCGCCGGCCTGGCCGTTGAAAGGAGAAGGGCGATCAAGGTGAGGATGAGAAGTTTCCGTCGCATGGGACGCTCCTGCCGGCGAAACGGAGAGTAGCCGCAGCCTTTTTGCTACCTATGAGACGCCTAAGGAGGCGAGGAGGTTCCATGCCGTAGAAGGTCAAGGCCCGTAAGCGACCAACTTGATGAAGTGGACGCCCTGCGCGGGGAGCCGTTCCACCTCGCGGCCATCCTGGCCCAGGACGACAAACACCCCTATCTCCTGCCCCAGCGTCAGCCGTAGCAACGAGAGGGGCAAGGCGATCTCCACCACGCCGTCGCCTACGGCGGTCGTCTGCGGCCCTGCGGGGCTCCAGGCCTCGTTCCCCTCCGCGCGGTAGAGGAAAGCGGTCCGCGCGTCGGGCGAGAGCACCAATTCCCACCCTAGGCCGACTTCCTCGCGTCGCTGGGCAGCGAGACGAACCTGATGGTTGGCCGGCTGCCCCTCGCGGGCGCTCAGATAGATGCGCAGGGTCGCGCCGGGAAGAGCCTTGGCCATGTCTAGGCGCAGGTAGAGTTCCTGGGGATTGTAGCCGACGCGCAGGGCCCGCAGGCGCGCCTCGGCCTTCTGCATCGCGCCGGTAGAAAGGGGGGCGAGAACGACGCTGGCGCCGTCCCACTCTCGCGGCGGGTAGGGCGCGGCCGTCAGGCGCGGGCGAATGTAGCCGGTCGTCGGCCTCTCCCGCGGAACCTCCTCGGCGGCGTAGATGGAACGCTCCAACCATTGAGGCGCGGGTTCGCCGCGCGCGAGGTAGGTCTGCGCCAGATAGGCACGAAAGAGCGCATCAAACAGCGCGTCTTGCTCGGAGGTGTTGCGACGCGAATACCACCAGAACCAATCGCTTCCCTCCGCCGTATAAAGGGCCTGCCAGGCCGCGGCCCGCTGCGCAGCGTCGGCCTCCGGGTGCGCGGCCTGCCAGGCCACCAGGTCGGCCCGCGCCTGCACCAGAGCCTCCCATGCGCGCGTGTGCTCCGGGTCGCCGACCCAGGTCGTCAGGTCGCCGCCGATCCACGAGCCTGTGCCCAACCCCGCCAGCGTGCGCAAGGCAGGGTACATAGCCAGGAACTCGCTCACCGTCACCGCCTGCAACTCCGCCGCGCGGCGCTCCAGCAGGCCGTAGAAGACATGCAAAAACACGTCGCCGTTGCGCTCGTAGTACTCCCACGGGTTCTCGCCATCTAAGATGATGGAGACCAAATAAGGACGGTGAGGATCGGCCAGGCGCTCGCGAATACCCAGGAGGCGATGAACCAAGTCTTCTGCCGCTTGCGTGCCGGGGAATTGCGGATACAGGAAGCCGATGCGGTCCGACAGTTCGTGGTCGCGGAAGATGAGGGTAGGCCCGAACTCCCCTTCAACCAAAAGGCGGTAAGGCGTGTAAAGGTCGGCCGGACGGGTGATGAAGGCGCTGCCGTCACGCTGAAAGGGTCGGTTCAGGCTACGCCCCAGGATCGCCTCGTCGGAGGCCAACCAACGGAAACCGACCTGCCATGCCTGCGCCGCCACCTCCGGCGACACGGCGCCCTCGGAGGGCCAAAGCCCCTGTGGCGCGCGGCCGAAGACCCGCTTGTACTGCTCGTATGCACGTTGCAACTGAGCCTGGGCATCCTCCGGCGCGCGCAACGGCAGGGCCGGCAGCGGCAGCCCCGGCGTGGCCCTCCGCGCACACTCCGTATCTATCAGCAACGGGAGGATAGGATGGTAGTAAGGCGAGGTCGTGATCTCTATCTGGCCTTGCTCCTGCAGTTCCCGATAGCGCGGCAAAGTGCGCGCGAGGATTTCCCTTTGGACCGCGTGGATCGTCGCCAAGTCATCGGGAGTGAAGTTCCGCCCCTTGAAGGTCAACGCCTGAAGGCGCTCGTCTCGCTCTAGCCAATTCAGGTCAAACCAGATCAGGTTGAACCAGGCAATGAGGTCGCGATAGTCCTGGGTGGTCAAAACGTCGGGGTTGGCCAGCGCTGCCTCCCGGCGCCTCAGCAAGAGGGTGTAAGGATGATCGCGTTGGCCGCTGCGCTGCCACTGTGCGTTGGCGCAGATGTTCAAGATGTATCGCTTGTCAGCCTGGTCGTAGGTGTCCTGCAGGGCGAGGCGCATCAGCCGATCTTCGGCCTCGCCTGCCGCGTATTCCTCTATTTGCTCCACCAGACAGGGAGTGAAGTTGAAGGTAACGTGCACGCTGGGATGGTCGGCCAAGGTCTCTGCCATGCGCAGGTAGTTTCTGGCCCCGTGCAGGCGCGTCCAAGGGAGTTCGTACAGGCCCGTGACGGGACTCCTATACCAAGGCTGGTGCATATGCCAAAGGATGGCGATGTACAGCGGGTATGGCACTGCTACTCCTTGCTCCGTAGATGAGGGAATAGGATCACGTCGCGAATAGATGACTGGTTGGTCAGGAGCATCGTGAGGCGGTCAATCCCCATGCCGAAACCGCCTGTCGGCGGCATCCCATAGCGCAACGCCAGGAGGAAATCCTCGTCCATGGGGTGCGCCTCCTCATCGCCCGCAGCCGCGGCGCGCCCCATGGCGAGGAAGCGGGCTTCCTGATCTTCCGGATCGTTCAGTTCGCTGAAGGCGTTGCAGATCTCCATGCCGCCGATGAAGCCTTCAAAGCGCTCCACCGTGTCGTTCGTGCCCGGCTTCATCTTCGCCAGAGGCGAGATGTCCAAAGGATAATCTATCAGGAAGGTGGGCTGGATGAGGTGTGGTTCCACGTAGGTGCTCAAGAGGGAATCTATCAGTTTGCCGCGGGTCGCTTTAGGCTCCACGTTGCCGCCGATGTCGCGTATGGCCCGATGCAGGCTCTCTGCGGTAGGATGCTGGGCGTAATCTATCCCCGTCCTATCTAGGATGGCCTGACGCAAGGGGATGCGCGGCCAGGGAGGCGAGAGGTCTATCTCGTGCCCCTGATAGGTGATGCGCCGTGTGCCCAACACCTCGTCGGCCACATAGGCGATCATCTCCTCTGCGATCTTCATCACTTCGTTGTAATCGGCGTAGGCCTGGTAGAACTCCAGTTGTGTGAACTCGGGGTTGTGCTTGAAGGAGATGCCCTCGTTGCGGAAGTCGCGCCCGATCTCATAGACCCGCTCATAGCCGCCCACGAGAAGCCTCTTCAGATACAACTCAAAGCTGATGCGCAGGTACAGGTCCTGATCCAACTGGTTGTGATGGGTGATGAAGGGCTTGGCCGCCGCGCCGCCGTAGATGGGTTGCAAGATGGGAGTCTCCACCTCCAGGAAGCCGCGGCTATCCAGGAAGCGGCGCAGGGCGGCGATGATGCGCGCCCGTGTTACAAACACCTGCCGCACGTCGGGGTTCACCAGAAGGTCCACATACCGCTGGCGATAGCGCGTCTCAATGTCCTTGAGCCCGTGCCATTTGTCGGGGAGGGGATGCATCGCTTTGGCCAAGAGCTGCCAGCGCTGAACGGCTAAGGTCAGTTCGCCCGTCTTTGTAACGAAGAGGGAGCCCGTCGCGCCGACGAAATCGCCCATGTCCAGGTCGTTTTTGAAGGCTTGGTAACCCGCCTCGCCCAAGGCATCTTGCCTAAAGGAGAGCTGGATGCGGCCGCTGCCGTCCTCAACGTGGGCGAAGGAGATCTTGCCCATGATGCGGATGGACATGAGCCGCCCCGTCAGGCTGATGGTGTGATCCTCGGTCAGCTCTCCCCGCTCAAAGGCGGCGCGGGCCTCCGCGATGGTATGGGTGCGTTCACAACGGGGCGGGAAAGGGTCTTGCCCCTGCGCTCGCAACCTCCGCGCTTTGGCGCGACGGATGAGCTCTTGATCGGTCAGCGTCTCTGGCACTGTACCTCCTCTCATCGCAAAAAGGCGCGCGACGGATCAGGCTCACATCGCGCGCTCGGAACGATCCTATCCTAGGTTTCGGCCCGCCGCCCGCTCATTCAATCTTGATGATCTCAAATTGTAAAATGCCGCCAGGCGTCTTCACGGTAACCTGCTCCCCTACGCGCCGGTTCATCAAGGCTTTGCCCAGGGGCGACTCGTTGGAGATGCGCCCATCGGCAGGGGATGCCTCTGCCGACCCGACGATGAGGTAACGTTCTATCTGGTTGCTGTCCTGCTCACGAATGGTCACGTAGTGGCCCAGTTCCACGCGATCACGACGGGTCTGCTCGCTGATGAGCACCGCGTTGCGGATCATTTGCTCCAGTTGCAAGATGCGCCCTTCCACGAAGGCCTGCTCGTTCTTGGCTTCGTCGTAGCCGGCGTTCTCCATGACATCGCCCGCCTCCTTGGCCTCGCGGATGCGCCGCGCGATCTCAGGACGGCGGACGGTGCGCAGGAATTCCAGTTCCTCCTGGAGTTTCTGCAATCCCTCCGGGGTTAGGTACACTTCCTTGTTGTTAGCGGACATGCAACCTCACTTGAGCAGGAAAAGGTATCAAAAACGCGTCTGCCATCGTGCAGTACGCGGGGCCGAAACAACGCGGACGGTTTAGAAGCAAAAGACTGAGAGGCGCCCTCTCAGTCGGCCTTACGGCTACAATCCAAATTATACCACGATTCTCATGCTTTGTAAAGTCGGAGACTTGCGCCCACCAGGTGCAAGTGAGGTAGGTGTCAGCAGGCCGTGCTCATAAAAAGCACGAAGGGCCTTGCCCGCCCGGCAAAACCCTTCGCATCTTAGCATTCAGAGTTGATTTCGCCCCATCAGGATGGACCTGTCGGGACGCTGGCTGCTGCCGGTTCAGCGGCTCGCGGCCAGAGGCCGGCCCGCTTCACAATCTCGCCTACGGAGTCCTCCCAGCGGTAAGCCATGATATGAATGCCCGCTACGCCGGGGATCTCCTTGATCTGCTGGACGATCTCTACGGTCAGGGCCAAGCCTTCTTGCGCCTGCGCCTCTTTGCCTTGCTTGCCTTCAATCCGCTTGATGATCTCCTCCGGAATCCACACGCCGGGCACGCTGTCCGCCATGAAGTGGGCCACCTTGGCCGAACGAATGGGCCCCACGCCGGCCAAGATGTAAACCTTCTCGTGCAAACCCAAATCTACCACCCGCGCCATGAACTCACGGAAGCGAGGCACATCGTAGACGTATTGCGTCTGGATAAATTGCGCGCCGGCGGCGACCTTCTTCGCCAAACGATAGGGGCGCCACTCGTAAGGCGGGGCAAAGGGGTTCTCCGCAGCACCGAGGAAATAGACGGGGCGCGGCTCAATCTTGCGGCCGCTTAAAAACATCCCCCTGTCGCGCATGATCCGCAAGGTGTTCAAAAGTTGTATGGAATCAAAGTCAAAGACCGGCTTGGCCTCCGGCTGATCGCCAGCCTGTACGCCGTCGCCCGTCAGACAGAGGACGTTGCGAATGCCCAAGGCCGAGGCTCCCAACACATCGCCCTGCATGGCGATGCGGTTGCGGTCCCGACAGGAAACCTGCAACACCGGATCGTACCCCGCCTGCAAAAGGGTGAGGCAGGTGGCCAGGCTGGACATGTGCACGTTGGCGCTGGAGGCGTCGGTGGCATTCATGGCGTCCACATAGGGAGCCAATTTGGCCGCGTCCTTCAGCACCCGCTGAGGGTCGGCGCCGTCCGGCGGGGAGACCTCCGCCGTAACCACGAAGCGCCCAGAACGCAGCGCGGCCTCCAGACGGCTGCGCGCCGGCAACGGGCCCGAAGCCTCCGACATGGTTGCACTCGTCATCGCCTCAGACATGGCTCCTTCCCTCCTCCACCTGCCAGCCCGCTTGGGCTTGTACGTCGCGACCTGTCAGATAATTGACCCAAGAGGACGTACCCGTCAGTTGTCGGTTCACCGGCGGGTTGATGTGGTGGATATGCTCGGCCCAAGGGGTGATCTGTATCCTCCTATGGGCCAGAACCCACACGCACATCATCTCCGGCTTCACCTCGCAGTGGCCGTTGGGACGCGTGCCGCCGCAGGGGCCGTTGCGCAGGTTCTTGGGGCAATTCATGGGGCAGGTCATGCCGGTGGAGTGGAGGATGCACTGGCCGCACATCTGACAATTGTAAGCGACCTTCTTGAACAACTCCTCCGGCAGCGCGACCACCCGGTCGGCGACCCGTTCGGCGCGCGGATGGCCCAGGAAATACCGCCCTAGGGGGCGCAGCGCGCCCATGACCACCAGGAAAAGTTGGAAGAACCAGGTACTGAGTCGTACCCCGAACGATTCCAGTGCCGTCATCCCGGCCTCCTCTCAGCGTGTTCTCTAGGCCGCCCATCGCTCTCGGCCTTGCTGGCGAGTATATAACAGAAGGCGCTGACCGTCAATGACGTAAAACATAAAGTGGCGATGAAGGCTTCCCTGAGGTATACTACAGCCCACAGAGGAGCCTCACCGTCAAGAAGAGCCTAAACAGGTGAAAGGTGATCACCCTGCGCAAAAAGGAGCAAAGCCATGAAAAGGGTCGGCATGACATGGCGGGTGGACCCCGCCCACTGGGAAGAATACAAGCAGGCGCACCTGAACCCCTGGCCGGAACTCCTCCAGGCCATCCGGCAGGTAGGCATCCACAACTACAGCATCTTCGCCTTCGGCACGCGCGTCTTCGCGTACATGGAACTGGAAGGCGATGATCCACTGGCTGCCTTCCAGGCTTTGGCGCAGACCGACATCAAGAAGAAATGGGACGCCGAAGTGACGATATGGGTACTGCCTGAGGCCGTGGAGGGAACCGGCATCCAATTCATGGAACTAGAGCCGATCTTCTATTGTCCGTGAAGGGGCGGACGCCCATCCCGGCGCGCCGAGACCGTTTTGACGGCGGCCCCCGGGATGAGGCCTACGCCAAGTTTGCGCAGTTGGGGGACTGAACAGAACAGGCCGACGCTGCCCGCCAAGGGTGAGGTCGCGAGCAGCGTCGGCCAATCCCCGCTACTGCCGCTCCTAAAGGGCCGAGGCAGCGCCGTTGTCGCTCACCTCTCGCAGGGCCAGATGAACCTCTAACTGCCCATGCTTGAACAAAATGGGCACAACCAAACGCTGAAAATCCAGAACGGAGATCATGGCCTTCCCCAAAACCAGCGTCGGAACCGAGATGTTAGTCGTATAGCCCGCCTCCGCCAACAACACGCTGGCGCGGCCGGTGATCACGTTCCCGATCTCTGCCACGCCGCTTTGGGCCAGTTCGTCCATCTCCTGGAAGGGTTGGCCGATCATCTGCGACACCACTGCCAAGGCCGTGGCCTGCGACATGCCGTAGACCACCACCCCTTGCAGGCGACCTACGATGGTGAGGATCACGCTGACCTCGTTGGTGGTATAGCCGGACCGATGTAGAGAGATCTCGCCCCGCTGAATCGGGCCCCCGACCTCGGTGGTCAAGACCTCAGCGGCAGCCTTGATAAACGGAACCAGAAACCTTACGTCCATTTTTGGCCTCTCGTTCTGTGTTTCCACCAAGGGAGCAATGATCTCCCGACGCATGAGTTCTTGCATAGTCAACCTCTTCGCTCACATGAACATAAAAGGCAGCCCCTTCTAGGCCACGCGCCGATAAAAGGACAGGCTCAACCGCTCCAGCCCCACCACGCGCCCCGATGGGATGCTTTCGGTCGCGCCGATGAAGAGGACGCCGCCCGGCTTTAACGCCTGGGTCAGGTTGTGTATCACCTGCGCCTTCGCCTCTTCGGTGAAGTAGATAAGGACGTTGCGGCAAACGATGAGGTCAAACTCGTCCCTGGCCATGCTGCGCAGCAGATCTCTCTCGGCGAACTCCACGCGCTGGCGCAAGGGGTTCTGCACCCAATAACCATCCTCGGCGCGCTTGAAATAGCGCGCCAGGAGGGGTGGATCCACCTCTCTGACCTCATCGGCGGTGTAAGGCCCGCCGGCCCGCGCCCGCTCTAGGGCATCGCGGTCGATGTCCGTGCCCAACACCTGGTAGCGCCAGATCAACGGATCCTCCTGGAAAAGGATCGCCAGCGAGAAAGGCTCCGCGCCGATGGAACAGGCCGCGCTCCAAGCCCGCAACATCTGTCCCCGGCGACGGATGAGCGGCAGGACTTGGGTGCGCAACTCCTCCCATTTGGGACGATCCCGAAAGAAGCAGGTTACGTTGATGGCCAGGTAGTCGCGCAACTGCCGCACGGCTTGGGGGTCCTTATCCAGCCTGCGCAGAAACTCGGCCCAGGAAGAGGCATGCACCCGCTCCAGATAGCCATCCAGGCGACGGCGCATCTGAGGGTTCTTGTACGATTCCAGATCAATGCCGAGGAGCGTCCGCAGCCGCTTTTTGACCAGGATGAACTCGGTATCGGTCATCTTTCCCGTCCTTGAGGAGACGACGAATCACGCCCGCGATCTCCGGCAGGGGCGCAACGTAATCGGCTGCGCCTGCTTCTACCACGCTGCGTGGCATCCCATACACCGCGCAGGTGGCCTCCGCCTCGGCGATGACTTGCCCTCCTGCCTGCCGAATGAGAAGCGCCCCTTCGGCCCCATCTCGCCCCATGCCAGTCAGCACGACGCCGATCACCTTGTTTTTGAACACCTCTACCACAGAGCGCATCATCACATCCACCGCAGGGCGCACGTTGTTGACCGGCGGATCCTGGTTCAAGACGACCTCGCCTGAGCGGCCGAAAACAAGATGGTAGCCGCCAGGCGCCAACAAGGCTTGCCCGCAAAGGAGGCGATCTCCCGCGCCGGCCTCTTTGACCGACCAGGCCGAAACCTCATTGAGCCGTTCGGCCAGGGAACGAGTGAAACCGGGCGGCATGTGTTGCACGATCACGGCCGCCGCGTTCAGATCCGCCGCCAAATCGGTCATCAACTGCCTCAAGGCTCCAGGCCCGCCGGTGGAACTCCCGATGGCGAGAATGACATCTGAGGATGCCAAGGGCCTGACGGCCATCTTCTCACGTCGCTCCCCAAGGGATGCGCGCGCCGGCAGCACCCGCCGCACGCGCGCGCCGGCAGCCTGGCGTATCTTCAAAGATAGATCCGCCACGATCTGCTGCATGTTGGCGACCTGAGAGGGCTTGGTCACGAAATCCACCGCGCCCAAGGTCAGCGCCCTGACCGTAACCTCCGCGCCCTCGGTGGTCAGGCTGCTCACCATGATCACCGGCGTCGGCTGCTCAGCCATGATTTGGGCCAGCGCGCCCAACCCGTCCAGGCCGGGCATCTCCACGTCCATCGTAATCACATCCGGCTTCAACGCGCGCGCTTGGGCCACGGCCTCGCGCCCGTCGCCGGCGACGCCGACGACCGCCAGCCCCGGCTCCGCCGCCAACCGCCTGCTCAGCATGAGACGCATGAAAGCCGAATCGTCAACGATCAGCACCTTGATGGGTTGCATCTTTGACCTACCCTACGTCAAGGCCGACATGATAGGCCAGGCCTCAATTGGGAAGAGGCCCGTACAAGTGCCTAGAGACTTTGGCAACCAACGTGTCCTTAGAAAAAGGCTTCACAATGTAATCGCACGCGCCGTTGCGGATCGCCGCTTCCACATCCAGGCGGGTGTTCCGCGCGGTGAGCATGACGACTTTGACACCGTATTCCCTCACGATCTCGCGGCACAGAGTGATTCCATCCGTGCCAGGCATCATCACATCCAGCAAGACGAGCCGGATGCCGCCCTCCGGCTGCCCGAAGATGTACGAACGTTCCAGCGCTTTGAGGGCCTTTTCCCCGTCTTCCGCCTCAAGGGTTGTGAAGCGGGAGCCTAGGATGAGCGAGACCAACCGACGCGTGTCGGGGTCGTCATCCACGATCAGGACGGCTGGCCGACTGCCCGCAAAGGCCGGTTCTGACGAGGGGATCCCTACCGACCTTCCTTTGACCCCCCGGCCGTCTCTCGTGTCCACCCCATCCATGGCGCCTATCTCTCCTTCAGTCCTGCCCTTTGCCGCCTCAGCTCAACAAGCGCTGTATCGCGGCCAGGACGCGCTCGGCCTCAAAGGGCTTGACGATGAAGTCGCGGGCGCCGGCCTTGACGGCCTCCAGCACAACCCCTTGCTGACCCAGCGCGGTCAACATGGCCACGCGCGCGCCGGGGTCTATCTGCTTGATCTGACGCAAGGCGGTGAGGCCATCCATCTCCGGCATGGTGATGTCCATCAGCACCACGTCAGGCCGCAGTTTCTCGTAGATCTCCACAGCCTCGCGGCCGTTTTGCGCCTCGGTTACCTCGTAGCCTTGCTCACTCAGCAGACGGGCGCAACGTAAACGCATGAATTGGGCATCGTCCACAATGAGAACCCTCGGCATCTGTCAGCACCTCCAGAAAAACGCTGGCGAAATCCCTTCCGCCTTCACAACAAGCGCTCAAGGCCGCTCACCTCTCGCACTGTGACGCGGCCATCGGCGATGAAGAGGCGCACCGTCCGACCCTGGTGGCCGCCGGTATCCTGGCCCACGACGCGCAGGGCGTAACGGGCGAGAACCTCGCGCGTCATGCTCACGTTTTGGGCCCCGATGTTGAAGCGATCGCTCAGCCCCGGCGCAGCCAGCATCTGCGCCCCACCGGCATACCGCCAGATGATCTGCTCACGCCGCGCGCCCAGGGCCAGAAGCCGGTTCAAGAGCTCGGGGATCCCCGTATCCACGAACTTGGTCAGGTTCTTGTCGCCGTTGCGGTGCTGAGGCAGCATCGCATGCAACAGGCCACCCGCCTTGCGGACGGGGTCATAGGCGGCGACGCCCACGCAAGACCCCAGGCCGAACGCCACCAACACAGCCTCAGGATGATCGCTCACCGCCAATTCCCCCAGGCCGACGGTTATGACCTGTTCCATGGCATCTAATTGCTCTCTCCGGTGAGAGACCGCAAAGGCAACAAGTCTGGCAAGACCCAGAAGTAGAGTTTGAGCTGGCGCTCCGCCCGCTGAAAGACGGATTCCAGGAGGAGGACCTCGTCGCCCAACTGCCCCGCGGTGATCAACATGATGTCCAGAATAGCCCCCGCCATGTCCACGATCACGGCGGGAGGCGTGGGGCGGCCTGAGAGGCCCAACGCGGCGGCCACCCCGTTGAGGAAGAAGGATGCGGCTAAGTTCCCCGCCTCCGCCAGCGCCGAGCGGGCCAGAGGATCCAGCGTCGTGGTGGTCCCTTCAGGCTGCTCCAAAAGGAGATCCACCAGGGCGAGCGCATCATGATAATTCAAGATGAGCATGACGTGCCCGCTCAAATCCCCCTCGGCGGCCAGGTAGATCCCGACCACCATGTTCTCGGGGCCGCCCACGCGCTCCGGCACACTGCTGATGGGCACCACGGAGACCGTCGGCACGGTCATCACGATGCGCTGGCGGATCATCTCGGAGAGGCCGTTCGCCGCCCTCTCAATCCCCGAGTTCGCCATCACTTGCAGGAGCGTTTGCATCTTCTCGCTGGTCAACAATGATTCCATAGAGACTCCTTAGAGACTCCTTGGAAAGAGCCGATGCCCTACAAACGGGCGACGTCGCGAATCGCCTGCTTGACCAGGCCAGGCACATCTATGATCAACGCCACGGAGCCATCGCCTAGGATCGCCCCGCCGGTGATGCCTGCCACCTGGCCGATCATCTTCCCCAGGTTCTTGATCACGATCTCCTGCTGCCCGAGGAGGCCATCTACCACCAGACCCGCGTACTCATCGCCCCAGCGCACGGCCACCACGGAAGAGGCATGGCCGTTGCGCGCCCCATCCTCAGCCAGGCCGAAGCACTGGCGCAGCCGCAACAGCGGCAACAGCCGATCTCGCCACAACACGACCTCGCCGCGATCCACCCGATGGATGCTCTGCGATTCCACCTGAAGGACCTCCACGACGGAGGAGAGGGGAATGCAATAGGTGCCGCCTTGCAGGTTCACCAGGAGGACCGGCATGATGGCCAACGTGAGGGGTAGGCTGAGCTCAAACGTGGTCCCCTTGCCCGGCATCGTGGTTACCTTTACCGTGCCGCGCAGGCGCTCCACGTTGCTACGCACCACGTCCATCCCGACCCCGCGCCCCGACACATCGGTTACTTTCTTGGCAGTGGAGAGGCCCGGCATGAAGATCAAGTCAATGGCTTCGCTCTCGGTGAGGCGCGCGGCAGCCTCCTCGCTGATCAGCCCCTTCTCTACCGCAGAACGGCGAACCTTCTCAGGGTCAATCCCCCTTCCGTCATCCGCTACCGTGATGACGATGTGGCTCCCTTCCGAGCGGCCCGCGAGGCGAATGGTGCCCGTCTCCGGTTTGCCCGCCGCGCGCCGCTCCTCCGGCGGCTCTATGCCGTGATCCACGGCGTTGCGCAGAAGGTGCATGAGAGGGTCCGCGATCTCCTCAATGACCGAGCGGTCCAGTTCGGTCTCCTGGCCCTCTATCTGCAAGACGACCTGCTTCCCCGCATCCCGCGCCAGGTCCCGCACCATGCGCGGGAACTTGTTGAAGACGTTCTCCAGGGGAAGCATCCGCGCCCGCATGACCTCTTCCTGCAGCTCGTCGGTGATGCTAGCCAGATGCGAGATCGCCTGCGCCAGCGCGCTCAGATGCTCCGAGTCTTCGGCCCGTTGCCGCAGGGAAGAATGGGTCTGCAAGAGGCGATTCCGGTCGGTTACCAACTCGCCGACCAGGTTCATCAGCTTGTCCAGGCGCTCAACGCTCGTGCGCACCGTCCTCAGGCTGCTTTTGTCCACGCTTAGGCGCGCGGCGGGGGAAGGTCGGCTCGCGGCGGCCGCCTCCGCGGCGGTCGTGCGCGCCGTCGCCTCCGCCGGGGCAGGCGCCTGTTCCTCTCGGAAGGAGATCTGCACGTTGGCGAGATCCCCGATGTGCGCCAGTTGCTTGCGCAGCCGCTCGGCGTCCCACGAGGTGGCGACGACGACTTCTAATTGATAGACCGCCTCCCCTCGCAAGATAGCCTCGCGCGCCGGCTGAGAGGCGATGATCTCGCCCGCCTCCTCCAACGCCAGGAGCACCTGCAAGGCCCTCGCCGCAGGGGCAAAGCTATCGCGCGCGATCTGCAAAGAGACGCGCGCCTGCCTACCCTCCTGCGACGGGGTTTCCTTCGGCTCCTCCGGCCCCTCCGCTGCGGCCGCCACAGGTTCGGCGGGCACCGACGCGGGCCTCGCGGCCGCCTCGTCGGAAACGGTGTAAGCCTGCAACTGCTGGATCAGGCCTTCCGGGTCCACGCCGCTAGGCGTGCGCGTCGCCACCTCTTGGGCTAGCAACTTCAGCGCATCCACCGCGGACAAAAGGAGGTCCACCAAAGGCGTGGAGACGGCCAGCCGCCCTTCCCGCAGGAGCGCCAGCACCGTCTCCATGCTGTGGGTTAGGTTAGCCATGCGGTGGTGGCCGATGGCGCCCGCCGAACCTTTCAAGGTATGGGCCGCGCGGAAGATGCGCTGGATGACCTCCGGATCGTGCCCCGTTTCCTCTATGGTGAGAAGGCCTTGATCCAATTGCTGGATCTGTTCCGCCGTCTCCTGGGCGAAGACCTCCACCTCGTCGGGGTGCAGATCAAATTGCAGCGTCTCTGCCATCCCATGCCCCCTGCCAATACCGCTATCGTGGGTGGGCGCCTCGCGCAGGCGAGACGCCGCTCCCACACCGACGAAATCGCCCCCTAGGCCAGCACCGGCGCGGCGGCCTGGAATTCCTTATCCAACACCCGATCCAGATCCAAAAGGATGATGAGCCGCGACTCCAGTTTGGCGATCCCCCGCAGATAGGTGGACTCCGCGGTGGTCACCATCGCCGACGGCGGCTCAATCGCATCCACCGGTATCCTCAGCACCTCGGAGACCGCGTCTACCACCAGGCCAACCCATTCCTCGCCCGCCTTCACCACCACGATCCGGGTGAGAGGGGTCGGCTCCGCCTTCGGTAGGCCAAACCGCGTCCGCAGGTCCACCACCGGCGTGATGCGGCCCCGCAGGTTGATCACCCCCTCCACGAAGGGCGGCGCCTGCGGCACTACCGTGATCGCCTGCATCCGGTCTATCTCCTGCACCCGGCCGATCTCCACGCCGTATGACTCGCCGGCCAGCTCAAAGACGACCAGTTGCTCCTCGCTCATCTGATCCTTCATCGTTGCGCTCCTTCCTGCTTAAGGGGAGAGGGGCCCAGCCCCCCTCCCCACATGGACTTTGCCAGCCCCCCTACCGGGCTGCCACCTGCACCTCACGCTTGCGCCCGTTCGTCGCCACCGGCGCCTCCCCCTTCTTCACCACCGGCCGTGCCCCAGCCGGCCCCCCACGCACACCGACCTCCTGCTGACCATCCCCCAACTTGAACTGCGCCACCACCTCCCGCAACGCCTCCGCCAAACTCGCCAACTCCTGCGCCGACGCACTCACCTCCTCCACCTGCGCCGACAGCTCCTCCGCCGTTGCCGACACCTCCTCCACGCTTGCCGAGTTCTCCTCCGCCGCTGCCGCCACCGACTCTGCCGCCTGTGCGACCTCTGCGATCATCCCTCCCATCTCCTTCGTCGCCGCCAGGTTCTCCTTGCTCACCGCCGACACGATCTTCACCTCTTCTGCCAACCGCCGCGCGATCTCCTGAATCCGTCCGGCTGCCACCTCTATGTTTCCTACTGCTTCCTTGTTCTGCTCCGCCGCTCCCAAGATCTCCCGCAGCGCCTCACCCGCCTCCATCGCCTCTCGGGTGCTTCGGTTCATGCTCTCCACCGATGCATCCGTTGCCTTCACCGCCTCCTCGGTTCCCTTCTGCACCAACCGCACCAGGTCCGCGATCTCACGCGACGCCGCCGCCGCACGCTCCGCCAACTTCCGCACCTCATCTGCCACCACCGCAAACCCACGCCCCTGATCTCCCGCACGCGCCGCCTCTATCGCTGCGTTCAGCGCCAGGAGGTCCGTCTGCGCCGCGATGTCTTGGATCGTGGAGACGATCTTGCCGATCTCCTCCGACCGCTGGCCCATCTCGCGCACCTTTTGGGCCACCACTGATGCGCTCTCGTTCAGGGCGTTCATCCCTTGCACCGTGCGTTCCACGGTCTGTGCGCCTGCCTGCGCCGCCTGGGCTGCCCGCTGGGCCGTGGCGTTGCCGAGGCTCGTCGCCTTGGCCACTTCCTGCAAGGTGTCGTTCAGGGTTGCCACCGCCTGGCTCACGTTCTCCACCGCCGCCTCTTGCTTCGCTACGCCCTGCGCGATCCCCTCCACCTTGCGGCTCATCTGCTCCACCGCCGCCGTCGCCTGCGTCGCCTGGGTGGCCTGGGTGGAGGTTCCCTGTGCGACCTGCTGGATGGTGCTTGCCACCTGGTTGGTTGCCGAGCCTGCCTGCTCCGCCGCCGAGGCCAACTGCGCACTCGCCGCCTCCACCTGCATCGCGCTCTCTGCGATCTGTCCCACCTGCTGCCGCAGGCTGGCGACCATGCGGGCAAAGGCATTGCCCAACTCGTCCTTCTCCGACCGCGGCGTCACGCTCACCGTCAGATCCCCATCGGCAATCCGCCCGGCCACACCGGCCATCTCCTGCAGGTAGATCTCCGTCGCGCCCAACCCCTTGCCGACGGTGCCGAGCTCATCCTCCCTGGCCATGATGGCATCCCTGATGCTCTGGGCTATGTGCCTATTCAGGTCGCCCTTGGCCAAGTTCTGCATCGCGCCCGCCATGATCGCCAACGGCGCGGTGATGTTGCGGCTGATGAAGACCCCCAGCCCAACCGCCAGCAGGACGCCGAAGAGGGCAACCACCAAAGATACCCTGGTCGCATTGGCGAAGGTGCGGTCATTCTGCTGATTCACCTCGTCCGCCACGCGCTCATTGATGGCGATCAGGTTCCCCATCATCTTCTGGACCTCCACGCGAGCGTTGGCGGTAGAGCCGCCGTCTTTGATCATATCCACCGCCGCCTGTACATCCCCGGCCTTGATCTTCGCGATCACCCCCGCGACCTCCTTTTGGTAGGTCGCCCAGGCCGAGTCAAACTTCGCCAACCCATCCTTCTCTTCCTGGACGAGGTAGGTGGCCCGGTACTCGTTGATTTGTTCGTTGATGACGGCGATGTTGTCGGCTGTGTCCTTCTCCCAGGTTGCCATGCCTTCCGGCAAGACGGTCATCTGGTACAGATTGCCGCGGATCTTCATCAACGCTGATTCGGCCTTGCCCAACTGCCGAATCGGGATCAGCCGATCGCGATACATGGTCTCGGAGCCGGCGTTGACGCTCTTCAGGTTGGTGTAGCCGACCACGGCGACCACCACGATGAGGAGCGCGACGGCCAGGAAACCGCCGACCAGCTTGGCTCCCACTTTGAGATCGTTAAACCACTTCATTTTTTCTGCTCCTTTGCTTATGCTTACGCCTTTGTCCGGGGCTGCCACGCCCCA
>DAOTYP010000029.1:0-4588 GCA_034434975.1 Anaerolineae bacterium
CCGTAGGTGAAGTAGCAGTTGTTGCCCCACTTGGGGTCCTTGTTGATCTTCGTGATCGCCTGGCAGGCCGACACGAGCTCATCCCAGGTCTTGGGGAGCTTGTTGCGGTCCAGGCCGGCCTTCTCCCAGGTGGTCAGGTTGATGAACAGGACGTCCGCGCCGGAGGACATCGGGAGGCCGTAGAACTTATCTCCAACCTTAGCGCCTCGGATCGTCCCCTCGGGGAACTGCTTCGCGGCAGCATCGGAGACCGCGTTGTAAACGCCCAACTGGACGAATTCGTTGACGTAGGCCTCGCCATAGGTTACGTCGGGGATGATGCCTGCGGCGAGGGCCATGAGCTGATTCTGGCGCAAGTCCCAGTCCCAGCTATGGGCGGTGATCTTCAGGGACACGCCGGGGTGCTTCTCCAAGAAGGGCGGATACATCACGCGGGCGAGGCCGCCCCAATACCACGTCTTCTTGAACTCCTCGTTATCAGGGCTCGCTTCCCACTTGGTGGTGAGGTCGGGGATGTCGGCATTCCACCAGACATCCAGGACGATAGGCTCCGGCGGCTTGGTCGGGAGCGGGGTGGGGGTAACCACCTTCTCTACCACCTTCTCCACCGGCTTCTCAACGACAACGGTCTTTTCCACCACCTTCTCAACGGGGATCGTTTCTTTGACCACCACCGTCTCTTTGACGACCTGAGGCGTCGGGGTCGCGCAGGCAGACAGGAGAGAGGCGCCCGCGGCGGCGCCGACCAGCCGAACGAATTCACGACGCGTGAGCCCGTTCTTGGGAGTCATCCCTTTCCTCCTTGCTAGACTTGTGCACTGAAAGACTTGGCCCTTGCTGAAGCCCTTGCCAAGGCCGGCTCTCATCGCCGCTCACTATTTGCCGTCTTGCGGTAACCTCACCTCCTTTCCGAATGAAGTGTACGTTAGAAGGATGTTCCAACCACCGGCCTGGCAGTGAAGGCCTCACAAGGAGCCAGCAGGACTCTCCTGCTGAACTAACTCGGTCAGACGGGGCGCGCGTTTACGGTGGCTGCTCCTTGGGCTTGTCGGACGAACGGCGCGCTTTTCGGCCTCCGCCGTCGGCGGCATCCATGTGTGGGAAGGACGAAGTTCGTTAACGGGACTTACGGATATGCGCAAAGAAGACCGGGCGCGTATTTGCTCCTGGCTATCCGCTCCGTGTCCACTGCGCAGGGCCTAAGGTGTAACCTGCGGACAACTCTATTATAGCACAGGAATTTTTCCTTGTCAATACGAATCCTTACGCTTCACGGCTTTTCGTTTTCAGGTTGGTACAGTATTTATTGACAGATAAAACTGTCCGGCTGTCTACACATGCACGGAGTGAGCCCGTGGCGGGATGTCCCGGCACTGGGGGATTTTGCGGTAATCCGGTTCTCATGGCATAATTTCTTTAGGATTGAAGGAGGGATGGCCGAGCGGTTGATGGCGGCGGTCTTGAAAACCGCTGTGAGGGCAACCTCACCGGGGGTTCGAATCCCTCTCCCTCCGCCTCTTGCCAGCAAAACCGGCGTAGGGCGCTTCTCCTCTATGCCCTGGAGCGGTTAGGCTCCGGGGCCGTTTCGTTTCGCTGCTCGTTGATGTGGCCAGGGCTGGCGTCTGATAGCCTCGTTGATTTGCCTAGCCCGCCGATTTCGGTTATAATGGTTTTAACCGGTAGGGTCCGACACGCGAGAGGTACGATCTGAAGACGGGTGTGGTGGGGGGCGCTTGCGTGGGAGGGGAGGTGCCGGAGTGGTCGATCGGGGCCGCCTGCTAAGCGGTTGTACGGCCTATAAAGCTGTACCCAGGGTTCGAATCCCTGCCTCCCCGCCACTGCGTCGGGCAACAACGTGCCCCAGTAGCTCAGAGGATAGAGCGCAGCGCTGCGGACGCTGAGGCCGCAGGTTCAATTCCTGCCTGGGGTACTTCAGGGGGTATGAATGACAAGGATGCGAGGTCGGCGCTGTAAGCCGGCCTCTTTTCGTTGGCAGGCACGCTTAGCGCCCGAGGAACCTCGTTCCTCCAGGCTTGGCCTCGCGCAGGGCCGGCGCGAAGATCTTCGCGAAGTTGCGCATCTCTCTGGATAAGCCGCTGTTGGGCCGGCTCATGATCAGGGGGATGCCACGGTTAGCGGCCACCGTGGCCGCTTCCTCTTCCTCCGGCAATTGCACCGCGAACTTCTGTTGCAATTGGGTTTCTATGGCCGATGCTGCCAAGCCTGAGCCCGCGCGGTTGAGCACCAGGTATACCTCCGGTGGAGGGGTACGCTTGGCGCGCGCCAGGTCCAGAGCCAACGGCGTCAGGCTGAGGCTCGGCAAATCGGGCGTCAGAACCAGGGCGATGATGTCGGCCACTTCCAGCAGCGGCGCCGATCCTTCCCAATCAGGGGGCGACGCATCTAAGACGACGTAATCGGCCATGCTGCGCAGGCGGGTGACGATCGTGGCCAGCGCGTTCTCCGGGATCCCGTCGGTGTCCTCCTGTGGCCCAGGTGCCAACAGGACCTGAACACCGGAGGCGTGCGTGGCCAGGACCGTGTTCAATACATCGCTATCCAGTTCGTTCAGGTATGGGACCAGGTCGGCCCAGCTGCGCCCCGCGGGGATGTTCAACAGAAGGTCTAGGTCCCCAAAGGGAAGGCGAGCGTCAACCACGATCACGCGCTTGGAGGAGGTCGCGTGTAAAGCGATGGCCAGGTTGGCGGCTACGGTGGTGGTGCCTACTCCTGGCCTGACGCCCATCACGGCGATCACCTTAGCGCCTTGCTCCCTGTGGGTTTGGAGGATGGCCTCTACCCGCGCCAAGAGGTCCTTGCGGCTGGCAGGTTTGGCCAGGTAGTCGGTGGCGCCCGCGCGGAGGCCCTCTATCTTGTCATCCACGCGCGCGCGGGCGGAGAGCATGAGGATAGGGGTGTCCGAGATGCCGACTGTCTGGCGTACGCGCCGACAGACCTCAAACCCGTCCATGTCCGGCATCATCACATCTATGATGATCAGGTCAGGACGTTCCTGCACGGCTAGACGCAAACCCTCTTGACCATTGCGAGCCGTGACGATTTGGTATCCCTCTGGGCTTAGCATGAGGGAAAGGAGACGCACCGAATCGGGGTCGTCATCTATGAGAAGGATCTTACCAGGCATCGCGCAACCCTTGTAGGTCGGATCGGGAACATGGCCGCATGTTTGACCCCATTATAACACAAACTCGGTTGTCGGTGTAGTTGAAAGGTGCGTTGCAAGACCGGGGTCTTCTTGGCTTGGGATGCGGAACTTTTGCAAAACGGCCGTCGTTCCATGGTAAGGGATCTGCGGTCGGTTCCAGTAAGGAGGTGCTCATGAGGGCGCGGACGTTGCGGGTCGTGGTAGGCGTTTTGTTTATTCTGGCGGCCTGTGGCCATGCGACCCAGGGCGAGCCGCGCGCGACCGTCTCTCCTACCGACGCGCGTTCTCCGACAGATGGCGGCGGGCCGGCCGGCCACGGAAGAGGCGAGGGAGTGGTGCTGGTGTACGAGCGCAGCGGCGGCCTAGCAGGTATCACCCAGGTTTTTGAGGTTCACGCGGACGGCCGCGTCATCTTGACGAGCGATCACGAAACGGATGGCATGACCGCGAAAGTTGATCCGGAGTCGGTCAAGGCGCTGGTCTTGGCGATAGAGCGAGCGGGGTTCTTTGACCTGCAGGAATCTTACCTGCCGGAGGATCTTTGCTGTGATCGCATGACGCATCGCATCGTCGTCTATCGCGATGGACAGGCAAAGTCGGTTACCACCATAGATGGGTATGAAGGCACACCGGACGCCTTGAACCAGATTTTAGAGGCGCTGGGCCGTTTTCTGCAAGAGGCCGTGGCAGGCAGCCGGTGATGCGCCGCAGTGGAGGGGATGAGAAGGCGCCGACTCGTACGGCGCCTTCTTTTATAGATAGCGTCTTCTAAGGCTGATTAACGAAACGCTCATGTTGGATCCGGTCAATGGCCTCCGGGGTCAAGAGCGAGGCGCGGGGGATGTCCTCCTCCGGCGGGCTCGCGCCGGGGATGTTCAGAAGGGATGGCGAGAAGGTGATGCGGCGCACGTAGTATGAAGCCACTGTGCCATCTGCGTTGCTCGCGCTGATCCCCCAGAGGTAGGTGATGCCGTAGGAGGCCCCGGAGGGGAGCGCGTTCAGGGTGAGGCTACTACCGGTCAGGCCTAGGATGTAGAGTCGCACCAAGGTGAAAGATTGGGTGTAAAGTTCCCAATCGTACAAGTCGGCCGGGGTCACGTTGCGTCGGCTCCAGGCGAAGGTGACGGGGAATCGGCTGGTGGTCGGGCTCGGTGGGCTGATTAGGGCGATGTCCGCCGCGTCAAAACTCCCGCCGTAGCGTGGTTCGTCTGAGGTGTAAAGGGTGAAGTCGTCGCTGAACCAGTAGGCTACCTTCGCGGTGTCCGTGGCGTTCTCGTACAGGACGAAATACCACTGGTTGGGCGCGGTGGCCGGCCGTCCGACGAAGCGGTAGATCCCCTGGGCGTCGGTCGTGGTGGTGGCGTTGGTGGAGCAGTTTACCGAACCGTCAATAGATTGGGTGCACAAGCGCAGGGCGAGGGG
>DAOTYP010000030.1:0-5515 GCA_034434975.1 Anaerolineae bacterium
CGGCGAGCATAAGCGCGCATCCCGGCCTCTACCGCCAGCATGTGTTTGCGCAGGCTGTCGCTCTGTACCCATTGGCAAACGAGTTCCCAAGCCTCCTCTCGCGTCGGCAGCACGATGCATACCTCCAAACAACTGAGATCGGTTAGTCGTTCTTGCGCGGGATCTTGGGCAGAAGCCAAGCCAGAAAGGCATCGGTGGAACGGGTTTGCAAGAGCACGCGGCCGGGGCCGGTCAGATCTACCACCAGCCCCTCACCACTCAAGAGGGTAGATTTGATGCCGCCGACTCGGCGCACGTTGAACCCGACCCCCTGCGTGAAGGCGACCAGGTGGCCCGTATCTACCGTGTACCTCTCGCCTGAGCCGAGGCTCATCTCGTGGATCGCGCCGTAACTAGAAAGGATGAGCGGGCCGGAGCCGCTAGCCTTAAGCATGATGAGCCCCTCCGAAGCAAAGAAGGTCTTGGCCCCACCCCAGCCGGTATCCAGTTCCACGCTGGTCGCCGCGGCGACGAAGGAGCCCGATTGCACCATCAAGGTTTCATTCTTCAACTCCAGCACCGACAGGTCGCCAGGGAGCGCAGGAGCCAGCGTGATCTCACCGCCTTGCGCCGGGGCCTTGTACACGTTGACGAAGAACGACTCGCCCCCGAGGACCGAGCGGGCCAGAGACTTCAACAGCCCACCCTGCATCCTGGTTTCAATGGCGATGCCTGCCGACATGCTCACCATGGCCCCAGCCTCCACGCGGATCTCCTCGCTCGGCTCCAGCCGGACACGGGCCAGGGAATAAGAGGGGCGGTACAGGATCTCGGTTTGCACGGGAACCTCCCAGCCTACGATTTTCGCGTGCACGCATCTTGCCTTATGGCGCGTCTTTTGTCAAGTCGGGGGCTTTTTCACAGGCGGGCGAGGAAGAGGCGGAAGCGATCACGATGGGTCGCGAGGGAGGTCAGCACCTTTTCATTGGCGGCATCCAGGCAACAAAGCCGAGCCGTGTCCCGCACATCGGCGGGAGCCTGGTCTAACGTCGAGCGACAACCCACTGCGCCAGCACGCTCGCGCGCGATGAGCACGGTTCCCCTTTCCGCTCAACCCAGCTCGTCATGCACCCGAAAGCGGGCCCGGATCGCCTCATCCAATGAGGCGGGCAACAGGCGCGGCCTAGGTTCGGCCAGGAGGCGGTTGACCAGATCGGTCGCGCGCTGACGCAGGTCGGGCGCGCCTCGCAACAGCCACACCTCCCGATGGTTGCGCTCGGCCAGGGCCGGGAAGACGAACTCCGAACGCAGGTGGCGCAAGGTGTGTTCATCCGTCAGGTAATGGGAGCCGGGGCCCACACGTTGGATCGCCTCTACGGCCAGGTGATCGGGGTCGGTGTTGATGCCCCGTAGGACGCGTTTAACCATCAGGATCAGGTCGTTATCCACCACCATTTGCTCGTACGAAACGGCGTTCATGTTCTCTATCATCCCGACGGCATGCTGGATGTACGAAGCCCCGCCCACGTCGTAGCCGGCCTGTTGGTCGGGGGTTTCGGAGTCGATCATGCCGGCGGTACAGTAGATGGGGACGTTGTAGAACTGCGCCAGTGGCGCGGCGGCGGCCTGCATCATGCCGAACTCGGCAGTGCCCGCCAGGTACGCGCCGCTGCGCGGGTTCATCTGGCCAGGGATGTAGCCGGCCAGCCCGGGCGTGCCGGGCCGCACCAGTTGGGTGTACACCATGCCGGTCAATTCCTCGGCGTTCAACTGGGTCAACGTGCCCGCTAAGGTCAAGGGCGAGGTGCTGCCGGCCATGGGGGCCGCCGAGAGCGCCACAGGGAGCCCTTGTTCGCGCCAGAACGTCAAGATGTCGGTTACCTCCGGATCAAAGGTCCCGGGGCGACAGCATCCTCGAGGTGATGGTAGAGATGGAGGGGCGCTCGCGAAGGGCATCGGCGCTCCCGGCGATCACGACGCCCATCTCAAACACGTCCCGCGCGCCCTGCGGGCTGATCAACCCTCCCATCACGTGCTTGGTGGTGTGGGCCAGGGCCGCATAGAAGCGATGGGGAGCGATGGCCTCCGGCAGGATGTCCGTAGGCGTTACCGGGAGACGAAGAAATCCTCCTCGCTGAGGGTGTCGGCCAAGGTCGCCAGCAGGGCAACATCCCTCAATTCGGCGTCCCGCCCGTTGTCTGCGCCGGGTGGCAGCACCTTGCTGGGCGAGCCGCCCGTGCCGAAGTGCACACGCGTGCCGCTCAACCAGAGGTCTTGTCGGCCGTCGCGGCTGGCCAGATAGAACCCGTGAGGGATGGTCGCCAGAGCATCCTCCACCAGCGCGGGGGTATCCGGCCGCGCGGGCCTCTCGCGCTGTATGCGCTCTTTTCACCGGCCTAGGTCCTTCACCGCCTGGCGCACGCTCCGAATCATGTGCTCAATCTGCCAGTCCGTCAGGTGATCGTAGATCGGCAGTTGAATCTGATGCTCAAAGTAGGTCCTCTCGGCCACGGGGCATTCCCCGTAGCGATAACCCAGCGCGCGGAACTCGGCCAAGAGGTGCAAGGGGAAATAGCGCACCACGATTTGGATTCCGGCCTCCTGCTCCAGGTAACGGATAAAGTCGTCCTTGCTGGCCCCCACCACCTCCGGGTGATAGAAGAGGGTATAGAGGTGGTAGATGTGGTAGGCGTAAGGCTTCTCTTCTTGCAAGGTGATGCCGCGGACGCCTCGCAGCCCCTCGTTCAGGCGACGGGCGATCTCTCGGCGTCGCTCGTTCAGCCGGTCCAGCTTCCGCAGTTGCACCAGGCCGATGGCCGCTTGCAGGTCGCTCAGGCGGAAGTTGTTTCCTACCTCAAACTTGCCGTCCACATAATCCATGTTGAACGCGTTGCGGGCGTGCCAATCCTTGTAGTAGGCCGGCTCGGTGTAGGGCCCGATGCGCTTGTCGGCCCGCTCGTACATCTTGCCGTACATGTGGATCGTGCCCAACGGCTCCGCCATCGCAAAGAGCGCGTCATCGTTGGTCACGAGCATGCCCCCCTCGCCGGTGGTCATGTTCTTCAAGGAGTGGAAACTGAAGCAGCCCACATCGCCGATGGTGCCGACGTAGCGACCCTTGTAGGTCGCGCCCGGCGCGTGCGCGCAGTCCTCTACCACGCGCAGGTTGTAGCGGCGGGCGATCTCCATCACGGGGTCCATATCCACCGCCTGGCCGCCGTGGTGTACCACGTAGATGGCCTTTGTCCGCTCGGTGATGAGGGGCTCTATGGTGTTCGGGTCTATGTTGAGGCTGTTGGGATCAATGTCGGCGAAGCGGATCTTGCACTTGCGGGCCAACATGGGCCAGGTGGTTACCCAGAAGGTCTGGGGGGTCGTGATCACCTCGTCCCCTTCCTTCAGGCCGAGGATCTGGGCCGAGAGGAAGAGGGCCGTGGTGCAGGAACTGGTCGCCAAGGCGTGTCGGGCACCGATCTTGCGGGCGAACTCCTGCTCAAACTGGCGGGCCGTAGGCCCCTTCATGAGCGTGTCTTGCTGCAAAACCCGCAGGACGGCTTCGGCCTCTTCCAGACCAAGGCGGTTAGAGATGCCGCTGTAAGGGACTTTCCACGGTTGCATGGTAGATTTTCCTAGTCGGTTGCTAAGGTGCGCCCTCGGGGCTTAGCCCCACTTGAAGGCACAGGTCAGATAGCGATGGGGATACCGATAGACGGCGTCATACACCTCTCCGGCCTCGCACGGGTCGGCGACCTCGCTGATCATGCCCTCGGTTGTGATCTTGCCCTCGGCCATCATGGCGAGGGCCTCGGCCGTCAACTCGGGAGATTCTCCGCTCGTGCAGGAAAGGCTCAGGTTCTTGCTGAAGAGGATGCGCAAAAGGTCAGGCGGCGGCGGGTCCATGTACATGCCCTGGGCATGCACGCGCCCGTAAGGGCGAACGATGGCAAAAGCCTGCCGCAGGGGTTCCTGTTCGCCCGTTACCTCAATGACGACATGGGGCGCCTCGCCGCCGGTGCGCTGCAGGACCGCTTCCGCCAACGAGGCGCCATCGGTGCTGAGGATGGTTTCAACCAGGCCATTGGCCCGGGCGACGGCCAGCCGATTCTCATGCTGGTCGGCCACCAGGACGCGGGCGCCGAGGGCGCGGCAGAGTTGGGCGGCGAGGAGGCCAATCACCCCTTGACCGATGACCAGCACGATCTCTCCCGGACGGGGTTTCACCTTCTCGCGCACGCCGTGCCAGGCGACTCCGGCCAGCATCCCCAGGCCGGCACGCTCCGGGGGGATGCCGTCGGGCACTCGCACCGCGCGGCGCCCGGCCCAGCGCGCATGACTGGCCCGGCTAAACACCACGAACTCCGTGTGGCCGGCCCAGGCTGGGCAATACCGTTCATCAAAACCGCCGAAGAGGTTGGCACCTACCACGCGGTCGCCGGGTGCCACATGGGTTACATTCCGCCCTACCGCCTCCACGATGCCTACGGGCATGTAGCCGGGCAGCATGGGATACCATTGATCGGCCCCCCGACCGTGCATCTGGGCCGTGTACAGGTCCAGCTCGGTCCCCCGGCTGATGGTGCTGAACTCGGTCCGCACGAACACGCCCTCCTCGTCCATGGCAGGAAGAAGGATGCCGGAGTGAAGTTCGGCGCGCAGGGGGCGGGTGAAGACGATCGCGCGCGTGCGTTGGGGTAGAGTGGCCATGAGCGCTCCTGATGAACCTGAGAGGACCGTAAAACGGTCAACCTGATCGGACCTGAGATCAACTGACGACGAACCCGATGTCACGCAATTGGGCCGACAGATCTAACGCGTTTTGCCGTATGGCAGCCAGCATCTGCTGCCGGCGTTCCTCGGTGAGGCCGAAGGTGGGAAAAATGAGATCCAGGCAGCCGATCACCCGCAAACGGGCATCCTGAATCGGGGCAGCGATGCAGCGCACTCCGACCCCATGCTCCTCCCGATCCTCGGCGACCCCTGCAGCGCGGATGCGCGCCAACTCCTCCCGCAGAGCATTGGGATCGGTGATGGTGGCGTTGGTAAAGCGCTCCAGGCGCGCGTGGCTCAGATATTCTTGCAGCTCCTCTTCGGGCAGATAAGCCAAGAGCGCCTTGCCTGAGCCGGTAGCGTGCAAGGTGTGGATTTCCAAAGGCGCCCTCTGCGCATGCAACAGCTGGCGGCTCTGCATCTGCAGCAGGGGAGTGCGCAAGAGGCCATGAAAAGCCAACAAGGAAACGGCCTCTCCCGTCGTCTCCCAGAGCCTCTCCACATACGGCTGAGCCATGCGCACCAGGCTCGTGCTGGAGAGGGCGCTGTTGCCTAACTCAATGAGGTGGATGCCCAGACGGTAGCGCTTGGAAATGGGGTCCTGCTCAACGACCTGACGGGCCATGAGGGTGGCCAACAGGTGACGCGCCGTGCTGGGGTTGATGGACAGCAGACCGGCGATCTCGCTCAGGGAGAAGCCGGTGGCGTCCCTCTTAGCGAGGACATCCAAGATCGCCAAGGCGCGGTCCACCGATTGGATGTGGTTAGA
>DAOTYP010000031.1:0-10173 GCA_034434975.1 Anaerolineae bacterium
GAATTGAAGGCGCGCGGCTGGTAGATCTGGCGCCGACGGTCCTCTACCTGATGGACGAACCCGTGCCGGTGGAGATGGATGGGCGTGTGCTGACGGAACCTTTGCGTCGGGAATTGGTCCTGGCGCGTCCCATACGGCGCGCCGACGGAGAGGTAGGCCCCGCAGCCGATCAACGCGACGGCGGCTACACACCAGAGGAAGAAAAACTGGTGAAAGAACGCCTAGGAGGGCTGGGATATGTCGCCTGAGCACAACAAAAGAAGGCGGGTCGTCATCTTGGGCTGGGACGGCGCCACCTGGGACCTGCTAACATTCTGGATGAAGCAAGGAGATCTTCCCAACCTAGCCCGCATATGCGCCGAGGGCGCGTGGGGGCCCCTGGCCTCTACCACGCCCCCTTTTAGCGCCACGGCTTGGACGACCTTTGCCACAGGCGTCAACCCCGGCAAGCACGGCATCTTTGATTTCTGGTACCGCGGGCCGGACGGAAGACGCTTGCCGATTGATGCCACAAGCGTGCGCGCGCCGGCCTTCTGGAAACACTTGAGCGAAGCCGGCCGACGGGTGGCGGTGATCGGCGTCCCGGTCAACACCTACCCGCCAACGCCGGTGAACGGCGTGATGGTGAGCGGCCTGTTGACGCCGCCGGGCGCATCCGTCTTCACTTATCCTGAATCGCTGGCAGGAGAAATATGTGCGGCGGTCGGAGCATACCGCCCTGATCCCTATGCGGCCATCACCCATAGCAAAACCTTCCTCCGAGACGCCATCTATTGGACCGAGCAGCGAGAGCGAGCCCACCGTTACCTCTGGGAGCGAGAGACCTGGGATTGCTTCATCCAGGTAACTAATGCCCCTGACGTGATCCAGCACTACTTCTGGACCTACTTGCATCCCGGCCATCCTGATTACCGCGCGCCAGGTGCTGCCGCCTATCGGGAACTCGCGCTGACAGTTTTTCGTCGCCTAGATGACATCATCGGCCAACGCATCGCTAACCTAGGCGCGGACGATGTCTTGATCATCATGTCGGATCACGGCTTCGGCGAGGCAACTCACTGGTTCAATCTGAACCGCTTCCTGGTTGAAAAAGGCTTCCTGACGCTGCACCCCAGCCCGGCCCTGAACAAGATCGGTCTGACCCAGGAACGCATCCTGGGGACGCTGCGGCGGCTGGATGTGTTAGGGCTAAGGGGCAAGTTGCGCAACCGAACTCGCCTGAGATTCCACCAGCGGTTAGATCGGCTGATTGCGCCGCCCGTGGATTGGTCTCGCACCCTCGCCTACGCGGCCAGCATGACAGCGGAAGCTGTTTATCTGAACGTCCGCGGGCGGGATCCCGACGGCATCGTGGAGCCGGGAGTAGAGTATGAAAAGGTCCGACAGGAGATTATAGAGGCCTTGAAAGGGGCGCGCGATCCGGATACCGGCCAACCGGTATTTCGCGCGGTCCATCGCCGCGAGGATTTGTATCACGGCCCCTACATAGGCCGCGCCCCCGACATCCTTCTGGAAGTGGGCGATAACCCTTACGTCATGGCCGAGCGGCTTAGCAGCCCGCGCATCTTTGAGCGCATCCCCCGCCAGGCAGCCCGTGGCCGCCACCGATCTCATGGCGTTCTCGCCGCTTACGGCGGCCCCGTGCGCAAAGGCGTTCGGATCGCTGACGCGCGCCTCCTTGACCTGGCACCGACCATCCTGGCGCTGTTGGGGCTGCCGGTACCCTCTGAGATGGATGGGCGGGTGCTCACAGAGCTTTTTGCTGAAGGTTCTGTTGCCAGCGCCTCTTATTCCGCCGGCGGCAGCGAGGAACAGGGACCAACCACGGCGACAACGGAGAGCGGCTACTCGGCCGAAGAGGTGGCCTGGGTAGAACAGCGCCTACGTTCGCTGGGTTATCTGGAATAAGCGCCGAGGAAACGACATCGCCGATGTCTGATTACGACCTTTCCATCATCATCGTCAACTGGAACGCGCGCGACTATCTGAAGCCATGCCTAGAGTCCATCTATGCCGAGACCAACCGCTTGCGGCTGGAGATCTGTCTGGTGGACAACGCCTCCCATGATGGCAGCGCGGAGATGGTGGAGGCCGAGTTTCCGGAGGTGTATGTCATCCGCAACTTGCAGAACGTCGGCTACGCGGCCGCCAACAATCAAGGGCTTCGTTGGGCAAAGGGGAAATACGTCCTTCTGCTCAACCCCGATACGGTCATCACCGATCGCGCGCTGGAACGGCTGGCCGACTTCCTGGAGGGACGCCCTCGTGCCGCGGTAGTGGGGCCGCAACTCGTCTCGCCGGAGGGGCGAGTGCAAGGTGGGGCGGCCGGCTATGACCCAAGCCTGAGCACGGTGTTCAATTACCACTTCTTCCTCAATCGCCTCGCGCCGCGGCGCTTCCGTGGGCTTTGGTTAGCGCGCGGGCGCTATGCGGACCCCTCTCCGATCCAGGTAGATTGGGTGACCGGCGCGTGTTTGATGGCGCGGGGGGAAGCCGTTCATCAGGTAGGTGGGCTGGATGAGGGCTACTTCATGTACGCCGAAGACATGGCCTGGTGCGCCAAGATGCGGGCAGCCGGTTGGGAAGTCTATTGTCTCCCGACCGCGCGCGTGATCCACCACATCGGCGTGAGCGCCCGCCAACAAGGCTCGCGCTTCATGGCCCGCAACATAGAGAGCCTGGACCGCTACTACCGGAGCCGGTATGGAGCGGCCACGGTAGCAGCGTTACATCTTATAGGCGCGGCAGGGTTCGGCCTGCGCTACATCTTGGCGATGCTGCGGCAACTGCGCCAGGGGCCTCTCCCTGCGCCGGAGTCGCCTGCCTTGTGGCGCGCCTGTCTGGGCGCCAGCATACGCTGCCTATGGCACTCCGCGCGCGCACCAAGAAACGATGCGCTGGCCGAACGCCAAGCCTGGAGAGCCTAACCGTGAACACGACCCGTCGGGTGGCTAAGAACAGCGTCTCCCTCGGCCTGAGCACCGCGATCCGCATCGCGTTGGGCTTCGCGTTCACCCTCTACATAGGGCGGACGCTAGGTGCGAGTTGGCTGGGAAAGTTAGCCATTCTCTTGGCCTTCCTTAACATCTTTCAGATCTTGGCAGCCTTCGGCATCCCGTCGCTCGTCACGCGCGAGGTCGCGCGGGATCGCGCTGACACGACGCGCTATTTCTATAGCGCGCTCTTGGCCCAAGGGGCCTTGGGGCTGTTGGCCTCTGTCCTCATGATATTGACTTCCCTCATTTTGTCATACCCACCCGACACGACGCAGATGCTCATTGCTGCCTCTCCCAGCGTCCTTCTCTTCGCCGTGGCCGCGGCTGCGCACGCGATCTTGAACGCCTATGAGCGGATGGAATACGAGGCGATCATAGAGGCGGTAAGCAGCGCGTTGCAGATGATCGCCTTGGTGAGCATCCCTTTGGAGAAAACGGGGGTTGTCGGGCTCTCGGCCATCAAGGTGGGGGGGATGGTGGTCAACGCCGCTTTGTATCTCTTCTTCCTCTCCCGCCTAGGCGTGGTGGGGCGGCCCGTTTTCAACCTGTCATCGGCTTGGCGGTTGGTGCGCCACGCCACCGACTTGGTGCTCCTAGCCCTCTCCGATTCCTTTCTCTTCCGCATAGACATCTTGGCCCTCTCCAAGATATTGGATGAAGCCAGCGTCGGCATCTACAATGCCGCCCAGCAGTTGATCAAGATCGTCGCGCTCTTGGCTATGGCCTACGGTGAGGCCATCTATCCCACCATGTCGCGCCTGCACCACAGCGCGCCGCGCTTCTTCCTGGCAGCCATTCGGAAATCGTTGCAATATGGAATCCTGTTGATCCTTCCTCTAGCCTTGGGCACTACGCTGTTGGCCCGGCCCCTCATCGTCCTCTTGTACGGCGCGACCGGCTACGAGGCTTCCGTCCTCATTTTGCGCATCCTGGCGTGGTACATGCCTGTGCAGTTCGCCTACGTCGTCTATTCCAAGGCCCTCATCGCGAGTTACCAGCAGAGACGGGCCCGCCAGTACGCCTTCATCATGGTAGGGGCCAGTCTCATTTATCAAATCGCGCTGACGTTTTGGCTGGGCGCGCCGGGCGCTGCCGTAGCCACCATCTTGGTTTACGGCACGGGCGCTTTGCTGACCTGGCGGCAGGTCGCGCGCACGGTCGGCGCTTTTCGCTTCCGGATCGTCTTCGGCAAGCCGATCCTTGCCACAGCAGGGATGGGCTTGGTCGTCTGGCCATTGCGTCAGCAACCGCTCTTCCTGGCCATAGCCGTCGGCATAGTCGTTTACGGCGCCCTTCTTCTCCTGTTGCGGACCTTTGCCCGTGAAGATTGGGAACTGGTGCAGCGCATCCTCTCGCGCCAGGGAAGCACCAGCGTCTCGGCGATAGAGGCGGTGCAGACCGACGAGGTCGCCGTGAGGCCGTCCCTGCGAAGCGAAGGAAACCAGACATGACCCTGCGCACGCTGACGGAACGGCTGATCCAACGCTTGAAGCGCGAGCCTACGTATCGCCTGTCGCCTGACCTTACCACCGCTGACCTCTGGGCGGTCCTGTGGCGTCGGGGTTGGGCGTTCCTGCGAGGGCTATGGTGGCGGCCTCGGCTCGGTTCTGCGGCGGGGGCCCTCTTTGTAGGGCGCGGGGTGAGGATCCTACATCCACGCCGCCTCTACGTCGGACGAAGCGTTACCTTGGAGGACTATGTTCACATTGACGCGCTCTCGCGGCAGGGAGTGCGCCTGGGCGACAACGTGACCATCGCCAAGTTCACGATCATTGAGACCACAGGGGTGATCTCCAACCTGGGAGAAGGTTTAGAGATGGGCGACAACTCCAGCCTAGGCGACTACTGCTTCGTGGGTGCGGCGGGCGGCGTGCGCATCGGGCGCAATGTCCTCGTAGGCCAACGGGTCAGTTTTCATAGCGAGAACCACCGTTTTGACCGAACCGACACGCCGATCAAGGAACAAGGCGTCACGCGTCGGGGCATCGTAGTGGAAGACGATTGCTGGCTGGGCGCGGGGAGCATCCTTCTGGATGGCGTCACGGTCGGACGCGGCAGCGTAGTTGCTGCCGGCAGCGTGGTCACGCGCGATGTGCCTCCCTACTCCGTAGTGGCAGGTGTGCCGGCAAAGGTGATGCGGCAGAGAGGAGAGCGAGGCTTTGAGACGGTTTGATTCGCGAGGAAAAGCGCATGGCCGTACAACAGGCTGAGAGTGTCAGGCCGGGCGACTCACAAGGAAAAGCCTGGCTGCAAACCTTAGGATTCGCGGCAATGGTGGTCGGCTTGGGGAGCGCGATCGGTCTGGGCGTTGGCCTGGGCCTCGCGCTGCCGCTCGTCATCGTCCTTGCCGCGCTCATCGCTTCCCTGGTGCTCCTGATGGGCTGGCCGGTATCGGCCGTCGCTTTTCTGGCCGGGGCTGCCCTCCTCACTCACTACAGACTAGAGGTAGGGGCCTTCAGCGTGCGCGCGGAACACGTGGCAGCCTTGTTGGTGGCCTTCCTGGGCGCATGGCAACTGGTGCGCTGGCGACGCCGACTCGTCATCACGACGCCGGGCGTCTTCATCCTGGGATGGCTGGCGGTGAACCTCGTGGCCACCTTGGCCAACGCGCCTAACCCATCGGAGAGCCAACGCCACACGCTGCGCCTGTTCCTCGTCGCGCTCAACTTCTTCCTGGTGGTCAACCTTCTGCAGAAGCCGCAGCAATGGCGCCGGGCTTATCGTTGGTTCCTCGGCCTTGGTGTGGCCGAGGCCGCGTTCGGCCTGCTCGCCCTGGCCGTCTATCCTTCCGGGGTCAACTTGGGAGTGCAAGTCATGCCTAACCTTCCCTACCCTGTGCCCTATGGCTCATTTGAGGAAGGGAACCTCTTCGGGAGCCACTCCGGGGCATGGCTGTTGGCCCTCCTGTTTCTGTATCTAGGAGGCCGCCCCGAATCTCGGCGCGCGCGCGTGCGTCGGGTCGTTCTCGCGATCGGCATCGGCATTTTAAGCCTGGCCGTCCTTCTCAGCCTGTCGCGCGGCGCGTGGTTGGGATTCCTCGCCGGCTTGCTGTTAGTTTACATCTATTACGGCCGCGGTCGGGTCGGGCAGATGCGCCGATTGACCCATGTCCTCATCGCCGGCCCGGTGGTCGCCGCGGTCCTGATCCTAGCCCTGCTGTTTTTGCCCGATTCGGTCCCTTTGATCGGGCGTGTGCGCAGTTTTGCCAGGCTTGACCAGGACGCTACCTTTCAGGGACGGCTAGACGACATCTCACGCGCCCTACACGATTGGTCTGAGCATCCTCTGCTCGGCTGGGGCCCGGGTACGTACGTTCAACTGCACGGCATCGTGCGTGGAAGCCCCGCCTGGCTTTCCAACATCATCCTGCGCACCCTGCAAGAGACGGGCGTAGTGGGGCTTCTCTTCTTCGGCGGCTATGTCGTCACGGTATTGGTCGGGGCAGTGCGCACCAGCCGCGTGGCCGTCGGCCCCGATGACCGCGCCATGCTCTTGGGCCTCGCCGTCGGTTGCTGTGCGCTCCTCGTATCTTACCAGGCGACCGACGGAACGTGGCTCGCCGCGCCTTGGGTGCATACCGGGCTCCTAACGGCGGGCATCAGGGCGCTCAGGAGCCGGCGAGAGGAGACACCCCACGTAGAAGGATCACCCCTACCGCCAGCCGCTTCCGTGATGACATGAGCACCACCGCGAAACCGGCGACCATCCTTTTCGTTCACTCTGCCGATGAACTGTATGGGTCTGACCGAGTGCTGTTGGAGTTGGCCCGACGTCTGGATCGGGCGCGCTTCAGGCCACTCGTGGTCGTCCCTTGCGATATCCCCTACCAAGGGCAACTCCGCGCGGCGTTGACGGAAGCAGGCGTGCAAAGCCTGCGCGTCAACATGGGAGTGCTGCGGCGACGCTATCTGAGATGGTCCGGCATCGTTCCTTATGTCTATCGACTTGGGTTGGGAGCCCTGTCCTTGGCCCGGATCATTCGCCGCGAGCGCGTCGCGCTGGTGCACTCCAACACGGGCGCGGTGTGGGCCGGCGCCCTGGCCGCTCGGCTCACAGGCCGCCCCCACGTCTGGCACATCCACGAGATCGTTACCCGACCGGCAAGCGTGCGTCGGGCCATCGCCTACATGGCTACCCGTCTCTCCGAGCGCGTCATAGCCATCTCCCAAGCCGTGAGCGAGCACCTGTTAAGCGACGCCCCGGGCCAAAGCCGACACATCGTCGTCATCCCCGATGCAGTGGACACGGAGAGGTTCCGACCGGATAACGATGGCTTGGCGCTGAGGCGGGAATGGGGTGTAGAGCCTGATGAGGTCCTGGTGGGGCAGGTGGGGCGCCTTTCGGCCTGGAAGGGACCGGAAGACCTTCTGGCCGCGGCAGCGCAGGTGGCGGCGCGACGTGACAAGGTGCGTTTCGTCCTCGTGGGCGACGTAGTGCCGGGCGAAGAGGAGCGCCTAGGACGACTGCGCGCGCAGAGCGCCGCCTTGGGGTTGGAAGATCGCGTCATCTGGGCCGGCTTCCGCACCGACGTCCCTCAGGTGATGGCGGCGTTAGACCTGCTGGTGTTGCCTTCTCGTCTACCGGAACCTTTCGGCATGGTGCTGTTAGAGGCGATGGCGACGGGCAAGCCGGTCATCGCCACGGATCAGGGCGGGCCGCGCGAGATCGTACGGGACGGCGAAACGGGCTTCCTCGTGCCGCCGGGCGACCCGACGGCGCTGGCCAAGGCCATCTCCACGCTGGCGGCGGACGCGGCCCTGAGACGGCAGATGGGCCTCGCGGCGCGGGCGCGCGCCGTGCAAAGGTTCAGCCTGACGCCTTATGTCGCAGCCGTAGAAGCCCTCTATCAAGATCTGCTGCGCGCGACAGCCACTTGATGTCCCCTCGTAGAACTGGGCGCCCCAACTGGATTTGCTGGCCCATTGTGGTATAATGCACGCTATAGTGGCTAAATCCCCTTATCCTGAAGGAGACCGCGCATGATCCAGGGCGTAGAGGTTGTGCCCCTTGTCGTACGCGCCGATGACCGCGGCTACCTGATAGAAATCCTTCGGGCGACGGACCCCTACTTCACCCGCTTCGGTCAAGTCTACCTTGTCGGTAACATGGCGCGAGGGACCATCCGCGCCTTCCATAAGCACGCCGCGTTGTGGGATTGGTTTTTCATCAGCCATGGCAGCGCCAAATTCGTTCTCAAGGATGACAGGCCCGACAGCCCCACTTACGGCGAGATGATGACCGTCGTGGCAGGTGAGCGGAACCCGACCTTGATCGTCGTGCCCCCGGGCGTCTATCACGGCTGGATGTCGCTGGAAGATGATACCCAACTGATCAGCACCGCCAGCGAGGTTTATCAGCGCGAGCGGCCCGACGAAACCCGCATCCCTCCCGATTCCTTCGGCGATGTCTGGACCGTAAAGGGGCGCTAGAGATGACGAAGGTTCTTCTCGTCGGCGGCGCGGGCTATGTAGGCTCGGTCCTGGCCGAAGAGCTGCTGGAGCGCGGTTATGCCGTTCGCATCCTAGATCGCCTTTACTTCGGCGAGGATGGCCTACGCCACATCCGCGACCGGTTGGAACTCATCCAGGGCGACATGCGCAGCATCCAGCCAGCGGTCTTAGAGGAAGTGGACGCGGTGATCAACGTCGGCGGGCTTTCCAACGACCCCACGGCGGAGTACAACCCGCGCGCCAACTACGAGATGAACACGGCCGCAGCCCAAAAGCTGGCCGAGCTCTGCCTGTCCGTCGGCATTCGCCGTTACATCTATGCCTCCTCGGCCTCCATCTACGATACCGGCGTAGGCAACGAC
This sequence comes from Anaerolineae bacterium, assembly GCA_034434975.1. GTDB lineage: Bacteria > Chloroflexota > Anaerolineae > JADYZS01 > JADYZS01 > JADYZS01. The sequence continues at coordinate 8,809 of DAOTYP010000031.1, forward strand.
GAGAAGGACGTCATTCAAGATGAGGACACGCCCGTGGCGCCCAAGGCAGCCTATTCCAGTTCCAAAAGGGAAGCGGAGAAGATCCTCATCGGCTTGGCAGGGCCTGATTTCTGCCCGGTGATCCTGCGCAAAGGAACGATCTACGGCTTCTCCCCGCGCATGCGCTACGATCTGGTCGTCAACACCTTCGTGAAGGATGCCTTGAGCCGCGGCGTCATCTTGCTTCACTACGGTGGCGAGATGTGGCGGCCCCTGGTGGACGTACGGGATGTGGCCAGGGCTTACATCGCCTGCCTGCAGGCTGACGAGGACAAGGTGCGCGGGCAGATTTTCAACGTCTGCTATCGCAACGTCCGCATCAGCGAACTAGCGCTGCGCGTGCGCGAGGCCTTGCGCGACATCGGCGTAGAAGCCGAGATCCAGGTAGATTACGGCTACCGTGGCGTGCGCAGTTACCGCATTTCCGGAGCCAAGATCCAACGCGTCCTGGGCTTCCGCCCTCTCATCTCTATAGAGGAGTCGGTGCAGGACATGGTGGAGAAGATCCGCCAACACCACTACACCGACTACGATCATCCCAAGTACTATAACATCCGTTGGATGCGTCTGTTGGAAGAGGCCGACCGCATCATCAGGATCACCGGCTCCGTCTTCGGGTCAGGCGGCGCGCTCAAGGGATAAGTAATAGGATCAGCAGGAGGGTTGCTTGCGAGTCTTGCTCATCGGTGCAGGGGGACAGTTGGGGAGCGACCTGACGAAGGCGCTGGCCCAGGAAGAGTTGATCCCCCTGAAGCACGCTGATGTTGAGGTGTGCGATCCGAGCAGTGTGCGCCATGCTCTGCAAACGTATGCGCCTGAGGTGGTGATCAACACCGCCGCCTTCCATCGGGTGGACGATTGCGAGCGGGAGCCGGAGCGGGCCTTCGCCGTCAACGCGTTGGGCGTGCGCCACCTGGCTTTGGCGTGCCGGGAGCAGGGCTGCGCGCTTTTGCATCTCAGCACCGACTACGTGTTTGACGGACGCAAAGGGGCGCCCTACGAGGAGACCGATCCGCCATCGCCCATTAACGCTTACGGCATCTCCAAATTGGCAGGCGAATATTTCATCCGCTACATTCTAGACAAGCACTACATCGTGCGGACGAGCGGGCTCTACGGCGTCGCCGGCTCCAGCGGCAAGGGCGGGAACTTCGTTGAGCTGATGTTGCGCCTTGCCCGCGAGGGCAAAGAGATCAAAGTAGTCAACGACCAAACCCTCACGCCCACCTACACGGTGGACCTGGCCGCGGCTTTGGCGCGCCTGATTCATACGCAGCGCTACGGCCTATACCATATTACGAATTCCGGCGAGTGTACTTGGTATCA
>DAOTYP010000032.1:0-7565 GCA_034434975.1 Anaerolineae bacterium
CCGCGTACAGGGTGACAGCGGAAGATATCCCAACCCTGGTGGAGAAGGCCGCTGTCGCCAGCAGCATGCAGGCAAACCCGATCCCGCTCACGCCGGACGAGATGCAGGCGATCCTCGCCCAAGCCCTGTAACCAACGGGCCTAAAGGGCTCTACCGCAGCACGGCTTGCTTTTTCCCCAAGACCTTGCCTGCCTCATCCACGAAGGTAAAGGATACCTGGCCTAGGGGCAGCGTCGCGCGCGGGATGCGCACGAAGCGGCATGGGTAGGTTGGCCCTGGGGGCGCGTCTTCGGCCTCGGCAGGCTCCGTCACCCGCACGACGACGGTGACCAGACGGCCCTCGCGCGCCGCGCTGACGAGAGAGACATCGTAGCCCCCTGTCGGTTTTTCACCCAGGCAGAAGCCGACCACCAGGTGCTTGCGCCAGTCTATCTTCACCTCCTCCTCCGGCAGCCCTCTTTCCCTGCCAGGTGGCGAATCGCCCTCGCTTCGCCAAGTTAACACGCTCTCCATCGGCAGACGGCTCCAATCCGCTTCGGAGGTGATGAGGAGCGGCCCGGCTTGCTCTGAGCGGCGGCGCGGCAGGCCCTCCGGCAGGTCGCCCACCTCTAGGCCGCCTAACTTCAGGATGGCCTCGGCCTTGGCGGTGCCGTCGGGCCGCCGGGCCACCACGCGCGCCTGCGACTGCCGCGCCCAGCGCCGCGTCTCCGGCACGACGAAACTGGCCGCGATGGCGCCGCTCGCGTCGGCGACGGTGCGGGTCATCTCTTCCCCTTTCGCGATGGAGGTTTTCATCTCCACTAGAGAGATGACCACGATGTCGCCCGCCAGCCAGCCCTGTCCGGTGACCGTGACCGTCCAGCCGACCGCGGCCACCGTTGGCGACAGATGGATGCTCACCGCTAGGGGTGTCGGCGTCGGAGTGGTAGGCGCCGGCCCGCGGGTGGAGGTGGCGGTCGGCGTTGCGGTCGGAGTGTGGGTCGGCGGAACCGGTGTCGGCGTGTAAGTTGGCGTTGGGGTAGGCGTGGCGGTAGGCGGCAAGGGCGTCGGCGTGTAAGTTGGCGTCAGGGTAGGCGTCGCGGTCGGAGGCAGGGGCGTCGGCGTGTAGGTTGGCGTCAGGGTAGGCGTCGCGGTGGGAAGCGGGCGCGTGGGAGTGGCCGTCGGCGTGCGGGTTGGTGTGGCGGTAGGCGGCAGGGGCGTAGGTGTGGCCGTCGGTGTGCGGGTAGGCGTCAAGGTCGGAGTCGGCGTATCGGGCGCCAACTCCCACCAAAGTTCCACCAGCGCGCCGCCTGTGCGCTCGTAGTACTCCAGCCGCAGGTTGTGGCTTCCCCCTGTGAGCGCGAGGTCGGCCCAGTAGGTCGCGGAGGCGGCATCGTGCCACTGGTCAATGATCAGGTTGCCGTCCACCCAGAGGCGTACGCCGTCGTCGGCCCGCACGAAGAAGCGATAGGTGTCGGGCAGGAATGGTAGGGTGCGGGTCCAACGCACGGAGAAGTTGTCGGCCGGGATACCTGCGGCGGGTGAGCCGTTGCCCCAGTTGAAACTGATCGCCGCGTCGTTGCGCACCACGAGGGGGCTGCCGGCCAGGTCGCGGTTGGCGAAGTACTCGCCTTTCCAATCGGCGTAGTTCAAGGCCCGCTCCCACCAGAAGGCCAGGCTGGCCGAGCCCGTGTGTTCATAAAATTCCACCCGAAGGGTGTGATCGCCGGCGGCCAGGGTGCGTTGTACGGTGTAGGTTTGGGCGGCGCTATCGTGCCATTCGTCTATCACCAGCGCCCCATCTAGCCAGACGCGCACGCCGTCGTCGGCCCGCGCGTGGAAGGTGTAGTCGCCGGCGTCAAAGCCAAGGGTGCGGGTCCAGCGCGCCGAGAAGTTATCGGTGGGGACGCCTGCGGCAGGGGAGCCGTAACCCCAGTCAAAGGCCAGCGCCGTCTCGTTGCGCACCACGACGGGGCTACCGGCCAGGTCGCGGTTGGCGAAGTACTCGCCGCGCCACTGAGGGAAGGTTTCCACCCGTTGCCAGCCCAATTTGATCAGCGCGCCGCCGGTGTGTTCGTAGTATTCTATCCGCAGGCCGTGGCTGCCGCCGCTCAAGGCCCGCTCCACGGTGTAGGTCTGGCCGGAGGCGTCGTGCCACTCGTCCACCAAGAGTTGCCCATCCAACCAGAAGCGCACGCCGTCGTCGGCTTGCAGGGTGAAGCGGTAGGTTCCCTCGGCAAAGTTGAGGGTTCGTGTCCAACGCGCGGAGAAGTTATCCGCGGGGATGCCGCTGGCGGGTGAGCCGTTACCCCAATTGAAATCTACGGCGGCGTCGTTGCGCACCACGACGGGGCTGCCGGATAGGTCGCGGTTGGCGAAGTATTCGCCGCGCCAGTCGGGATATGACTCTACCCTGGCCCATTCCAGGCGCACCTGCGCCTGGCCGGTGGCCTCAAAGTATTCTAGCCGCAGGCCGTGGGGGCCCGCGCTCAGCACCCGATCCACCGTGTAGGTGGTCGGCGCCGACTCGTGCCATTCATCCAGGACCAACTGTTCGTCAATCCAGAGGCGCACGCCGTCGTCCACGCGCACGGTGAAGCGGTACGTGCCGGCGGCGAAAGAGAGGACGCGCGTCCAACGCGCGGAGAAGTTGTCAAAGGGGAGGCCCGCGGCCGGTGAGCCGCTACCCCAGTTGAAATCTATGGCCACGTCGTTGCGCACCACGAGGGGGCTGCCGACCAGGTCGCGGTTGGCGAAGTATTCGCCGCGCCAGTCGGTGATGACGATGGGCGTAGTCGCGCGCGTTGGTGTCGCCGTTGGGATCGTCGGGGTCGCGGTCGCCCCAGGCTGCGGGGTCGGCGTTCTCGTCGCGGGGGCGGGCGTCGCGGTTGCGCCTGGTCGCGGGGTCGGCGCGGCCGGCGTTGGCGTCGCGGCCAGCGGCGTCTCGGTTGCGATGGGGGCCACCACCTGGAAGGGGAAAGACGCCCGCGCGCCGGTGGTAGGCACCCACGCGACGACGTTCACGATGCCGGGCCGGTTCCAACGCTCCTCCGCCGGGAAGGTGAAGGTCGCGGTGAAGCGACCGTCGTCATCCACCACCGCGCCGGCATAGGCCGCTTCGCTGTGCACTTCGCCCGTCGCGTCCTCCAGCCGAATGAACACCGTTTCGCCGGCGCGCCAGCCCTGGCCTTCTACCGTGATGACCGTGCCCGCGTTGCCGCGAGACGGCTGCACGCGGATCATGCCGACGGGGATGCGCGTCGGCGTCGCGGTCGGCTTGCTCTCCGCGCCGCTGCGCAGCATCAGGACCGTCGCCACGATCAGCGTGAGCGTGCCGAGCGCGGCCAGCGCGAGCCCCAGCGCCAGGGCAAACCGCACTCGCGGGGAGATCTCGTCCGTTCCTTGAGGCGTCGGGTTCACAGTAGCCATGCTCATTCCACCTCTCCGACCGCGCAGGCGGCCGGGCTCATCTCAGCCTAACCTAGCCTCTCTATGAATATGACGATGAAAGGCCCCCTCCGGTTCCTAGGAGAATTATACCTCATCGTCTCCCTTTTGTCCGGCCGGGGCCGATGCGCTCCGGAAGGGCGGGTTCTGTGGTATAATTTGAAGCGCGAAGGTTACGCCGATGAAGCCTGAAGCCCTCGCGGGGTTGATCCTCATCTGCGTCCTCGGCCTGCCCTGTCTGGCGTGGCTCGTCTTGCGGCGCGTGGACGGGCTGCGCCTGGTGCCGACGTGGGCCTGGCTTGGGCTCTACGCGATCGCCTTCCTCCTCCAACCGCTCTTTCTTCTGCGCAAGCATTGGGAGGGAGCCCTCACACTGGCCTATCCGACCTTTGCTGGCTACATGCTGATCCAAGTGGACAACGAGTTCTGGGAGGAGGCAGCGAAACTCGTCGCCATCCTCCTGGCCGCGCGCGGGGTGGCGAGACGCCTCCCCGCGCTCCTGGCCCGCCCCTCCGCGCTGGCGGCGCTCGGCTTCTGGGTTGGCTTGGCCTACGGCTTGGGCGAGGCGGTGATGCTGGCCGTGCTCATCATGCATCCAGCGCTGAATCCCCTCTTCGGCCTCAGCCTCTTCTCGCCCTACCTGGTTGGCCTCGCGTATGTGTACGAGCGTTTCTGGGCCGTGCAGGTGCATGCGGTGCTGGGTGGGCTGGTGGGTTTGGGGGTGTGGACGGCCTATCGCAGCGGCGCGCTGCGGCCACGCGGGGGCCTGGTGCTCTGCTTACTCGCCGCCATGCTCTACCACCATCTGGTGGATGGGATCATCATCACCGCGCAGTTCTTCCCTGCGGTGGGGCAGTGGCTGCAAGGCGCGGCAGCGTGGTGGCTGATCCCGTTGGTAGCCCTAGGCTACGGGGCGCTTCTCTTAGCCGTGAGCGGGTTGGAATGGCGAGCCCGCCGCGAAAGCGTCAAGCCAAGCGCCCCATGGGTACAAACACAGAAAGGAACTTTTCCATGAAGCGATGGTGGCCGATGGCACTCCTCGCACTTCTGCTGGCCGCGTGCAGCCAAGCCGCGAGCCCTCTCCCCCTGCACGCGCCCTGGAGCGAGGAGGCCGAGGAGACCACATACGTCATCGCGCGCGCTGCCGATGGCAAAGAGGTCGGGCGCGCGACCTTCATCGTGCGGCGCGAGGGTGATGCCTACGTGCTGGATCAGCGCTTCACCCTGGGCGTCATGGACGATCACATCGTCGCGCGGGTGCGGGCCGAAGATCTGAAACCCTTGGGCGGCACGCGCGAGGTCATCGGCACGACCAACGATTTCACCCTGACGACGACCTACGAGGGCAACAAACTGGCGATCAAGGCCAAGACGAAAGACGGGGACAAGGCGGCCACGATCACCGTGCCCGCAGACGCCTACGACAACGACACCCTCCTGATGATCCTGCGGGGGCTCCCCTGGGCCGCTGGCTGGGAGGGGCGCTTCACCAACGTCGTCGCCGCCAATGCCTTGCAGGTGAAGATCGGACTCAAGGTTGTGGGCCAGGAGACCTGGGAGACACCCCAAGGCCATGTGGAGACCTGGCATCTGCGCATGACCATCGGCCAGCAACACCAAGACATGTGGTACGATGTGGAGCCGCCGCACCTTCTCCGCAAGTACGACAACGGGACGACGGTCTTCACTCTGGCGCCGTAGCCTTGCACCTTTGTTTGGGAGGAATGCCGGTGAGCCAGCCCCCCCTTCTGCGCCTGCTTCTCAGACCTTCAACCTTTGACGAAGGCTTCGGTGCGAATCGGCCCTGGGGCTTCTGACGGTAGGCGCAAGGGTTGCCAAGTGATATAATCGTGCTATGCAGCGACTGGCCGATGGCGCCCGACAACTGGGCATTCCCCTCTCGCCTTCTGCCCTGCGCGCCTTTCAGATCTACCGAGATGAATTGCTGGCCTGGAACCAGCGTTTCAACTTGACCGCGGTCCGAGAGGCAGAGCAGGTGGAGGTGCGCCTTTTTCTGGATTCCCTCACCTGCCTTTTGGCCTTGCGGGAGATTGAGAAGGAGCAGAAAGGGAGGGCTGCGTTGTCCCCCAACGCGCCGCTTCGCGCGATAGATGTGGGAAGCGGCGCGGGCTTCCCCGGCGTTCCGCTGCGGCTCGTCTGGCCGAGCCTGCGGCTCACCCTGCTGGAAGCGACGGGCAAGAAGGCGCATTTCCTGGAGCACATCGTCGCGCTGTTAGGGTTGAGCGGGGTTACCGTCGTGAATGGGCGTGCAGAGGAAGTGGGGCACGATCCCGTCCACCGTGAGGCCTACGACCTGGTGCTGGCGCGCGCCGTGGCGGAACTGCCGGAACTCTTGGAGTACACGCTCCCCTTCGCGCGCCGCGGCGGTTGGGTCCTCGCGCCGAAGGGGAGCGCCGCGCCTGCCGAAGCCCTGGCCTCCGAGGTCGCGCTGAGCCGACTAGGGGGACGCCTTCATCGCCTTATCCCGGTGGAGGTTCCCGGCCTGGCCGAGACGCGCTACATCGTTATCGTAGAAAAGGTGGCAGTAACCCCGCGCGAGTACCCGCGCCGTCCGGGTGTCCCCCACAAGCACCCGTTGCGCTAGGCCAGGCTTCCCTCTACTTCCTCTATGCGTCCTTCTACCACGCGCAGGCAACGCGCGCGCGCCCGCAGGGCCTCGGTGAAGTCGGACCAATCGGTGGTGGTGCAGATGGCTTGGGGCACGCCATCCAAAACGGCGGCCAACGCGGCGCGGCGCTTCGCGTCCAACTCCGACATGATGTCGTCCAACAGCAGAAGGGGCGGCTCGCCCAAGGTCTGGCCCATCACCGCCATCTCTGCCAGTTTCATCGTCAGGGCGACGGTGCGTTGTTGGGCGCGCGAGCCGTAAAGCCGCAGATCGCGGCCGTTGATCAAGGTGCGCAGGTCGTCGCGATGGGGGCCGTAGAGGCAGGCACCTGCGGCGATCTCGCGCGGGCGAGCGGCGCGCAACTGCTCGCCAAAGAGGTTCGCGATCTCATCGGCCGTCAGGGCTGCGGTGGCTGCGTCCTCTCTGCCGCTTGGCGGAGGCGCCGGCGTCTGGCGTAGGAGATCAATGCCGGCCAGGTAGTGGAATCGCAGACGTTCCCGCCCTTCCGTCAGAGCCTGCAGGCGGGGCTGCGCTTCCTTTTCCAGCGCGGCGATGAAGTCGCGGCGGCGGGCCAGCAGCACGCTCCCGTATTTCACCAGCCGTTCATCCCAAAAGCGGAGTTGCTCCGGGCTGCCGCCTTGCTCCCGTAGGTGGCGCAGGAGGGCGTTTCGCTGCATCAGGACGCGGTTGTACTCGGTCAGGGCGCGACAGTAGGCGCCGTCCACCTGGCAGAGCGCCACATCCAGGTAGCGTCGCCTGATCGCCGGCGCTCCCGACGCCAGTTCCACGTCTTCGGGCGCGAAGAGGACGACCGGCAAAAGGCCAACGAGGTCCATGGCGCGCTTGGCGACGCTGTTGATCTTCACCTGTTTGCGAAAGGTGGGGCCGTTGCCTTCCCCGCCGTTCTGGGGCGCCAGGATGATCTCCAACCTTTGGCGGCGACCTTCCCGCTCTACGTCGGCTGCCAGGCGCGCGTAAGGGATCGGCTCCGCCAACGCCAGCCAGTTGACCATCTCTCGCTCGGAGGCCCCCCTTGGCGAACGGCTGGTCGCCAGGACGTAGACAGCCTCTAGGAGGTTGGTTTTCCCCTGGGCGTTGTCGCCTTGGATGAGCGTGAGAGGGGTGGAGAAGCCAAGCTCCAGCCGCGTGTAGTTGCGGAAGTTGACGAGGGAAAGGTGATGAATCCGCATGAGTCCCCAACGCCTGCGCGCGAGATGCCCACTCACATTATAGCATAGGTGCTCGCGCGAGGGGGCCTATCCCATCCCATCAAGGCCCACCTTTGCTCTGGCGCGGGCGTCGGTGTGGCAAACTTTGGCTCCTAGCGGTCCAGTTCATACCACCAGAAGAGGGCCACCTGGTTGCGCGCGAGGTCGTGGTTGGTGTAAAAGTGATCGTCAAGCCCCCCTAACTGAAAACCCATCGCCCGGTAGAAGCGGCAGGCGGGGACGTTGTCGGTTTGGGTTTCCAAGGTGATGGCCCGCAGGTGATGACGTCGGGCCCAGGCGAT
>DAOTYP010000033.1:0-6215 GCA_034434975.1 Anaerolineae bacterium
TCGGCGTGTTGCTGATCATCATCGGTGTCACCGCCCCGGCGGGCGCGACCACGCGCCCATCGGAGCCTGAGGTGAAGATATACCTTTTACGGGCCGTGTTTGACCCCCTGCGCGAGCAGCCGACCGTACCGGCCACGTTGGCAGCCTCATCGGCCGTGGGGGTGACGGAAGCTGGCTACGCCCTCGTGCAGTTTCGGGGTCCCATCCTGCCGGCCTGGAAGGAAGCCGCTACCACCGCCGGGGCCGACCTCTTGGACTACGTTCCTGACTACGCTTTCATCGCTCGGCTGCGGCCCGGCGCGGCGCAGAGTCTGGCTTCCCTCCCCTACGTGCGCTGGATAGGGCCCTTCCACCCGGCCTACAAACTGAGCCCTGCGCTGGACGAAGTGCTTGCGCAAGGCCTGACGGAGAAGGCCGAGGATCTACTGGAGGTGCGCGCCCGCCTCTTCCCCGGCGAGGACCTCTCAGCAGTGGAAGGGAAACTCCTCGCCTTGGGCGCGCGGGTCACCGACCGCTCCCCTAGCGAGTGGGGCAGTGTGGTTAAGATGAGCCTGCCCGCGACGGCCCTCCCGGCCGTCGCCCGTCTGGCGGCCGTCGCCTGGTTGGAACCGGTCTATCCACGCTACCTCCAGAACAACATCGGGCGCGCAACGATGGGCGTGCACACCGCCTGGAGCCGCGTCTCCAACCTCTACGGTTCCGGCCAGATCGTCGCCGTCGCGGACACGGGCCTAGACACCGGCAATTCTAGCACCCTCTCCGCGGACTTCGCAGGCCGCTTGGTAAAGGCTTATGCCCTGGGCCGCCCCGGCGATTGGTCGGACAACAACGGCCACGGCACCCACGTCGCCGGCTCGGTCCTCGGCAACGGGAGCCTCTCCGGCAGCAACCCTGCCAGCCATGTTTACACCAACACTTTCGCGGGCGTCGCGCCGGAGGCCCGCCTGGTTTTCCAATCTATTCAGGACGCCTCGGGAGGGCTAAGCGGCATCCCTTCCGACCTGAACGCGCTCTTCCTGCCGCCGTACAACGACGGTGCACGCATCCACACGAACAGTTGGGGTGGCCCCTCAGGCGGCTCCACCAACCCCTACGGCGGTTATGACCTTGACGCCCAACGCGCCGATCAGTTCCTCTGGAACCACAAGGACATGACCATCCTCTTCGCTGCAGGGAACGAAGGGGTGGACAAAAACAAGGACGGCGTGGTGGATCCCGACTCTATCGTTTCGCCCGGCACGGCCAAGAACGTCATTACCGTAGGAGCCAGCGAGTCATTCCGCACCTCCGGCGGCTACAACATGCCGGACGGCGGCTGCTACTCCTGGAGCACCTGCTGGCCTCAGGATTTCCCGGCCCTGCCCATCGCCGTAGATGTCCCCTCCAACAACATCAACGGCCTGGCGGCCTTCTCCAGCCGAGGGCCGACGGACGACGGGCGCATCAAGCCGGACCTGGTCGCGCCGGGAACCAACATCGTCTCCGCCCGCTCCCACGACCCTGACGCCGGCACCGGCTGGGGAGTCTACAACGCGCACTACATCTACGAGGGTGGAACCAGCATGGCGACGCCCCTCACCGCGGGCGCGGCTGCGCTGGTGCGCCAGTGGTACGTTAACGTGAAGGGAGTAGCCAACCCCTCGGGCGCGTTGGTCAAGGCCACCCTCCTCAACGGGGCAACCGTCCTCGCACCGGGGCAGTACGGCTACGGCGCTACCCAGGAGATCACCGCCACCGTGCCGAACAACACCGTCGGCTGGGGTCGGGTGAACGTGGCAGGCTCCATCGCGCCCGACTCACCCCTACGCGTCTGGTATGAAGACCATACCGCGGGCCTCAGCACCAACGGTCAGGTGGTCTACCAGTTTACCACCAGCCACACCGCGGCCCAGTCGGCCCTGCCGGCCCATGCGGGCCGCTTGCTCGCAGAGTTGCCCCTTGCTGCGCAGCCGTCGGCAGAGCAGAAGCCGGGCGCCCCTCCCCCCTCCTTCACCATACCGGATAAGATCGGGGCGCCTACGGAGGCCCCCGTCTCCGCGCCGTTGGCGCCCGACGCTACGGAGATCGTGCAGAACGGCGGCTTTGAGACGGGGAACCTGAACGGATGGACGCCTGTCGGCTCGCCAGGTGTAATCAGCAGCGAGAAGCATAGCGGCAACTACGCCGCGCGGCTCACCAACGGCAACAATCAGAACAACCGCATCTACCAGGCGCTGGCCTTCCCCTCCAACATCGTTTCGGCCACGCTGACCTTCTGGCTGAAGATCACCACCGCGGAGACCTACTACGGATACGATTTCCTGTGGCTCGGCTTCTATCGGGTCTCCGACGGCACTCTCGTCATGCCTTTGGGGGTCTTGGACGGGAAGTTAGGGTCTGGCAGCCAATGGGTGCAGGTTACCTACCTGTTTGATGCGAACACCGTCAATGCCGTGAAGGGGCAGACGCTGTACCTCCTGTTCGGGGGCCGTACCGACTACTCCTTGACTACCCGCTTCTACCTGGACGACATCAGCCTGCAATACGAGACGACGACGCCGGGCGGGAAGCATCCCTTCCGCGTGACCTTGGTGTGGACGGACTATCCCGGCACGCCCGGCGCGGCCAAGGCGCTGGTGAATGATCTGGACCTGGAGGTCGTGGCGCCGGACGGGACGCGCTACTACGGCAACAACGCTACCGCGGGAAGCCGAGATCGGGTGAACAACGCCGAGAGCGTCTGGCTAGCGGATGCGCCGGCGGGCGTCTGGCAAATCATCGTGAAAGCGCACAACGTGGCTCAATCTACGCAGCCTTACGCGCTCGTGGTCAGCGGCTCTAATCTGGTGCAAGGAGGGAGCGCGACGTATCTACCGCTGGTCTACAAGGGCTTTTAGCGATGTGACTGCGCCGCGGATCCCACGATCTGCGGCGCAGACATCTGCTTATCGGAAGAGGTCTTCAGCCGCTAAGCCGGCTGCCGCCGGAACTCTATCCTACCTCCTTCGCGCCTGCGCCTGCCGCGCCCCCACGTATGGCCGACTTCGCCTCCCGATCTTCCCGACCTCGGCGTACAATTCAGAAAACCTTGACATTTGGTCTCCTCTATGCGATAATGTCCTTGGAAAAACGATTAATTAATCGTGTAACAAACCGAGATGCCCCCTACCATCAAAGATGTCGCCCAGGCGGCAGGCGTCTCTACCGCCACCGTCTCCCACGTCCTCAACGGCAACTACTTCGTCAGCCCCGCCCTGCGCGAGCGAGTCCTAGAAGCCGTAGAGAGGCTAGGATACCGACCCCATGCCACCGCGAGGGGGTTGCGGACCCGTCGCACCGGCTTTCTAGGCTTGCTGATCCCCGACGCGGGCGATCCCCTGCTCCCTGCGCTCATCCGAGGCGTGCAAGACATCGCCGCCACGGCGGGCTATCACATCGTTCTGGAGAGCGCCAACGCGCGCCGCCGATCGGCAAAGGCGACGAGCGTTCTGACCCAGCCCGGCATCTTGGACGGGTTGATCCTGGACCCAGCCTGCGCAGGGCCAGAACACCTTGAGTGGCTTGCCCGGCAAGGGATCCCTTTGGTCTTCATCGGCGGACGTCCGGAGAATTGGGACACAGACGCGGTAGCCCCTGATGAGATCGCAGGGGTTGCGACGGCGATGTATCATTTGTGGGCACTGGGGCACCGACGGATCGGCTATCTGGGCTCGCCGCGAGCCTCGCCCGCGGCGGGCCTGCGCTATGAGGGCTACCGTCAGGCCCTCGCCCAACACGGTCTTGGGTGGGATGAGCGCTTGGTTACCGAGGTCGCGCCGAGCCGCTACGGAGGGTATCGCGGGGCAAAAGCCCTTCTCGCCGCCCCGCCTCGTCCCACGGCGTTCCTGGCCGCTAGCGATGCCCTGGCCGTTGGCGCGCTCCTTGCCTTGCGAGAAGCCGGCCTGCGCGTCCCTGAGGACATCTCCCTCGTGAGTTGCAGCGATGGGCCCATCGCCGACCTCACTCAGCCGCCACTCACCACCATCGCTCAGCCCCAATACGAGCTAGGCGCACGCGCGGCCCAGATGCTGGTGGAGCGGATGGAAGGAAAAGAAACCGGCCCCGGACGGGCCGTCTTTCTGCGCCCGGAACTGGTGAAACGCCAATCTACCGCCGCGCCGCCCCGCGCCTAGCACGCCGCCTCTTTCTCCATCACAACAGCCAGGGCCGCTTCCAGGACCTCCAAAGCCTCATCTACGATGGGCTTCGGCACGTTCAACGCGGGCATCAGCCGCACCGTGTTGGGCCCTGCGCCCAAGATGAGAAGCCCTCGCCGGAACGCCTCGTGCACGATCCTGTCGCGCAGGTCATGGGCGGGCGTCTTGGCGATCCGATCCGCCACGATCTCTACGCCGATCATCAGGCCCTTGCCGCGTACGTCGCCGATGATGGGATAGCGCTCGCCCATCTTCCGCAGTTGCGCCAAGATGTAGTTGCCCATGAAAGCCGCGTTCTGCATGTAGCCGTCTTGGATCAGGCGGATCGTCGTCAGCGCGGCGGCGCAGGCCAAGGGGTTGCCCCCAAACGTGTTGGCATGCGCGCCAGGCGGCCAGGTCATCAGCGACTTGCGGGCGATCATCGCGCCCAGGGGAAGCCCGGAAGCGATCCCCTTCGCCACGGCCATGATGTCCGGCTGCACTCCCTCGTGCTCTACAGCAAACATCTTGCCCGTGCGACCAAAGCCGGTCTGCACCTCGTCCACCACCAGCAAGATGCCGTGCCGATCACAGATCTCCCGCAGGATCGGGAGAAACTCCGGCGGCGGGACCACGTAGCCACCCTCACCCAGGATCGGCTCCACGAAGATGGCCGCGACGCGCGAGGGGTCTATCAGGCGCGCGAACACGGTGCGCTCAATGTACCAGGCACACTCTATCCCGCAGGTGCCGTAACTCAGGTTGAGAGGGCAGCGATAGCAATAGGCGTAAGGAAGATGGGTGATGCCGGGCACCAGAGGTTCAAAGCCGGACCGATGCAACGCCTTGGAGCCGCTCAAGGACATGCTGCCGTAGGTGCGGCCATGGAAACCGCCGATGAAAGCCAAGACATGGGGCCGGCCCGTAGTGAAGCGCGCCAACTTCAGGGCGGCTTCTATGGACTCGGTGCCGGAATTGGTGAGAAAAACCTGGGCTGCCTCGGACAAGGGGGCGATCTCATCCAGTTTCTCGGCTAGCTCCACCTGCAAAGCGTAATAGAAATCGGTGCCCGACATGTGAAGGAAGCGTTCGGCCTGCTCCCGGATGGCGCGCACGACCTCAGGATGGCTATGGCCGGTGGCGCAGACGGCGATCCCCGTGGTGAAATCAATGAAGCGATTGCCGTCCACATCCCATACTTCGGAGCCAAGGCCATGATCCATCACAAAGGGATAGGGGCGGCCATAAGAAGGGGAAAGCACACGCGCATCACGCTCTACGTAGGCCCGAGCCTTCGGGCCGGGGACGGGTAAAACACGCACCATGATGGGTCTCCTCTCAGTGATAAGACCACGCTGTCTTCCAGGTGAGCCACGATGAGCCAAGTGAGAGCCTGGCTGTTGAGGGGGCCCCCGATCTCGCCGGACGGCGTTGCCGGCAGAAAGGGGCCAGCGATCCAACCTCGCGACCGCCGGCCCCACGATGCAAACAGGATAACGTTAACCCCGAGCGGTCAAGATCACGTTCGTCTTGCCGGTTTTCTCATCCTTACTGGCCATGAGGCTGAGGCGGTACTCGCCCTTCTTGAACTGGGCCATGACCACGTCGCCCATCGTTGTCGGCTTCCCTTCCTCTTCCCAGCCCAGGCCCTTCAGTTTGTCCTGGTAAAACTTCAGCACATCTCCCGGCGCGGCCTCGGTGCCGTAGGCCACCATGCCTTCCATAGATATCTGCACCTCGGCATCCTCCAAGAGGGGGAATTCCCCTTCGGCGAAGCCGGGAAGCGTTGGCCCGGTGCTCGCGGGCGCCTCTATCGTGATGGGCTTGTTCACATCATACACTTCGTAGGCTATCCGCAGCTTCCCTGCCACCCCCTCGTCAGAGCCGAAGCGCAGCCCTTCACCCTCGGCCTCCACGATGTATTTGACGACGAAGTCACCATCCTTAGCGATCCACACTTCGCCCTGATATTTGGTGAGGCGCCCGATATCACCTGTCTCCAGCCCCTCTAGCGCCTTTTCGTCAAAGCGGTAATGCCGCGAATCAATCCCGTTCACCTGC
>DAOTYP010000034.1:0-1933 GCA_034434975.1 Anaerolineae bacterium
GCAGCGCATCATCGCGGCGGTAGGGAATGAAGAGGTGCTGCGTACCTTGGTCCGAGAGCACGATGGTGAACTGGATGGGCCCTTCTTCGGTTTCCTGACCGCCGTCGCCGAGGACGCCCTGGCCGAGGGCAAGGAGCAGTTGGGCAACGCTTTGTTTGGCCTTCGTGAACTGTTGTTGAGCATGTGCTCGTTCGGCAAGAAGGTGTTGGCGACGCGAGAGGCGGTGGCTTCGCTGACGGATAAGACCACGCGGGAGGAACTACTGGAGAAAATCGTCGCCGCGCGCGACGACGAGGTTGTGGACGCCCTGGTCATGGCCGCGCGCCCGTTGGTAGATTACGTTTTCTTCCAGCAGTTGACGCGGCGCGCCGATAGCCTGAAGAGCCGTGATAAGGCGGAGGCCAAGCGCCTGGAGCGCCTGCGCGACCATATCGTGGACCTGACGGCTTCTTTGGACAGGTCTGCCCGCGAGGCGATGGAGCGCGCCACCGACACGTTGCGAGACATCCTCAGCCATGCCGACGTGCGCGAGGGAGTGCGCCAACATGAGGATGAGATTGACGATGCCTTCTTATCGGTCCTATCTATGAACCTCCAGGCGGCCCAACAACAGGGGCGCAGGGATATCTTTGAGACGTTGCGTCAGGTGTGGGACGAGGTGCAAAACGTTTTAGATAAAGAATCCCCGCCGGAGATGCGTCTTTTGAACCGGCTGATGAGGGCGGAGTACCCTGAAGAAACGCGTGCTCTTCTGGCGGAGAACCGTGCCCAGTTGACCGAGGAGTTCCTCAACATCATGGATGGTCTCGCGGCACAATTGGAGGAGGATAAGGCGCTGGAAGCGGCCAAGAAGATGCGGGCGATTCGCGCGCAGGCCGTGTTGATAGCGTAGCGCCCTTCGGTTATCTTGGGCCTGGAAAGGGTGTATGAACGCGGAGATCGTTGCGACGGGGACGGAGTTGTTGCTGGGCGAGTTGGTGGACACGAACAGCGCCTACATTGCGCGGCGGTTGCGGGAGATCGGGGTCAACCTTTATTACAAGACGACCGTGGGTGATAACCTGGAGCGCATCGCGCGGGCGCTAGAGATCGCCCTCTCCCGCGCCGACGTGGTGATCACCACCGGCGGCTTAGGGCCGACGGTGGATGATGTCACCCGGGATGCGGTGGCTCGGGTGATGCAACGCCCACTCGTGTTGGACGAGCGTCAACTCGCGCGCATAGAGGCGCTCTTCGCCCGTTGGGGCCGTCCGATGAACCCGAATAACCGTCGTCAGGCTTACCTACCTCAGGGCGCCATCGCCATTGACAACGCGGTGGGGACGGCTCCTGGCTTCATCGTGGAGGGCCCGCGCGGCACGGTCATCTCCATACCGGGTGTGCCGCGCGAGATGGAGTACATGATGGAGAACGCCGTGCTGCCATACCTGCGGTCTCGTCAGGAAAAGCCCGAGGTCATCGTCGCCAAAACCCTGCGCACCGTGGGGATCGGCGAGAGCGCCATTGATGAGCAACTGGACGATCTGATGCGCCTTTCCAACCCGACGGTAGGGCTTGCTGCCCACGCTGGTCAGACCGATATCCGCATCACCGCCAAGGCAGACAGCGAGGCTACGGCCCAGAGGATGATCGCCGAGGTGGAGGCGCAGGTACGGGCGCGGGTGGGCGAGTACGTTTACGGCGAGGGACAGGAGACCGTGGAGGAAGTAACGGCGCGGCTCTTGGCCTCGCGTGGTTGGCGCGTAGCCATCGCGGAGGGGAGCGCTACCGGCCTCGTGGCCCGTCGCCTTGCCGCCACGCCTGATGGAGAGAAAGTGGTCGCTATGGCCCTGAAGGTCGGTGAGGGGGCTGCGGGCCTGGACGCATTGGGGGTTGATCTGGCCGGGCGTAGCGGCGCGCGCTTCACCGCTGACGATGCTGAGGCGTGGGCGGT
>DAOTYP010000035.1:0-1608 GCA_034434975.1 Anaerolineae bacterium
ATGTCATCCGTGATGCCGATCTCTGTGGCGCGCAGGTCTTTCACCACCCAACGCCACTCTTGGATGACGTTGTCCACCGAGCGCGCCCGCCACACGTCGCCCGTGATGGGCTTGGAGCAGAAGGTACATTTGAACGGACACCCCCTGCTGGTGAGGATGGTATACGCGCGAGAATGCGGGATAAGCCCATCGGTCAGGGGGTTCAGGTTGGTGTAACGCTCAATCTTGAACAGGTCAAAGGCAGGGAAGGGGATGTTGTCCAGATCCTCCCGCAACGGGCGCGGCACATTGTGCACGATCCGGCCGTTCCCGTCGCGGTAGGACAGCCCCTTGATCTCCGACCAGGCCTTGTGACCGAATCGGCGCGGGGCGATGCCGTTCTCCCCTGCCTCCGGCACCATCCTCCCTGCATCCAGCTGCAAAGCCTGCACGACCTCTACGATGGTGTCCTCCCCCTCGCCCCGCACGACCAGGTCCACTTCCGGCCGTTCCATAGACTCCTGTGGCATGAGGGTCAGGTGGGGCCCCCCTAGGACGGTGATCGCGCCGGCTGCTTTGGCCTCGCGCGCCGCCTGCCACGCTTCCTTAATAAGAGGGGTAGGGCTGGAGATGCCCACCAGGTCGTAACGGCCGCGCACAAGCACCTCGCGCAGCGGCTCCTCTTCCACCGATGCATCGTAGATGTCCGGCACATAGCCCGCGGCCCGCAACGCTCCGGCCAAGTAAGCCAGGCCCATGTGGATATGCTGGCGTGAGTTCCAGACCTTTGATTCCGGGCTGGCCAAAAGTATCTTCACATTCCCTCCCAGGAGACGACGTTCGGACGCCCTACTTTAGCGGCCTTGCTTGACCGCTCGCGCGGCTGTCAGGCTGCCTGCCGCGCCCCCTGCAGGCGCGGCTGCTCGTCCTTGTAGAGGCCAAGGATCTTCTTGGCCTTGCGCGCATAACGCCTGGGATCACCGTACTTGCGCCAGAATTTGCGCCAAGCCCGCTTGACCTGGTTCTTGAAGAGCCGCTTCTGCGAGTAATCCCGCGCCCATTTCAGGAACTCGTAATCTTGCCCCTTGATCTTGGGCTCCGTGGGGTTGCGACGGTAACTGTCGTAGTCGGTGATCAACGACAGGTTGTGCTCCACACAATAGTCGTATAGATCGGTGCCAGGATGCGGCGTGAAGAACGAGGGACTGTAGTAGTCGGGATCAATCTCGCGGATCATCCTGACCGTGTCCATGACCTCTTCCTTGGTCTCGGTCGGGATGCCCATCATGTAGTTGGCCCAGATGGCCAGGCCGTATTTGCGGCAGATCCCGGCCGCCTCCAGGTTGCGCTGTACCGTAGTGCCCTTGCGCAAGAAGTTCAACACCCGCTGGTTCCCGCTCTCAAAGCCGATGAAGTAGCCCCGCAGGCCAGCGTCACGCATCAGTTCCACCATGTCGGGATGGAGCGTGATGATGTCGGCCCGCGATTGACAGAAGAAGGGTTGCGTGAAGCCATGCGCGCGATACTTCTCACAAAACTCCTTCACCCAGGCGCGGTCTTCCGTCAGACAGTCATCGTGGAACATGAAACTGGCGAAGTGGTAGCGTTCCCGCAACTCCTCCAGCTCTT
>DAOTYP010000036.1:0-8268 GCA_034434975.1 Anaerolineae bacterium
CCGGTGAACCGGGGCATCGTCTCCACGATGTACGCGCGCCTGGCTTCCGGTTGGACGATAGACAAGGTGCGTGGGCTCTACGAAGAGGCGTACACCGGCGAGCCGTTCATCCACCTCCTACGCCCAGGCCAGGTAGCCACCCTCCGCCATACGGTGAACACCAATCGCGTCGCCATCGCATTGACGTCGGTGGAAGGGACCGATTTCCTCATCATCACCTCGTCGCTGGATAACTTGGTCAAAGGCGCGTCGGGCCAGGCAGTGCAAAACATGAACTTGATGTTCGGCCTGGACGAGACGATGGGACTGCTCTAAGCAAACCGGCAAGGGGCGGCGAGGATGGATACCTTGGTGCTGAAGGTCGGCGGCAACGAATTGGACGATCCAGCCTTCCTGGACGGGCTGGCCGGAGCCATCGGCTGGCTGCAGGCCGATCATCGCGTCGTGTTGGTGCACGGCGGCGGCAAGGAGATCGCCGCTTGGCAGGAACGGTTGGGGTTGACGCCCCGCTTCATTGAGGGGCTGCGGGTGACGGACGACCAGTCCCTGGCCGTGGCTGAGATGGTGCTCTCGGCCCGCACGAACAAGATGTTGGTCGCGCGCCTCTTGCGTGCGGGCATCTTGGCCGCCGGCATCAGCGGCGTGGACGGCGGCCTCCTGATCGTGGAAAAGATGACGCACCCCGCGGGCGACCTGGGCTGGGTAGGGCGCATCGTGGGGAGCGACCCCCTCCTGTTGCGCGCCCTCCTGGCCGCGGGCTTCGTGCCCGTCGTCTCGCCCATCTCGTTGGGGCGTGATGGGCACTCTTACAACGTCAACGCGGATCAGGCGGCGCAGGCCATCGCCGTCGCGCTGGGGGCAAGCGCGCTCGTCTTCGTGAGCAACGTCCCCGGCGTGCGAGCCAACGGCCAGGTGGTTGCATCCCTCACCGTAGCCCAGGCCGAAGCCTGGATCAGAGACGGCACCATCAGCGGCGGGATGATCCCCAAGGTGCGCGCCGCGCTGGAAGCGGTAGGCGCGGGCGTGCGGCGCGCCGTCATCACCAACCTGGCGGGGCTGCGCGAGGGAAGCGGCACGGCGTTTAACGGGGAAGCCGAGAGATGATGCAGGTTTGACAAGAGGTCACGCAACCCGCATACCCTTGCCGGGGAAGGGCTAAAAGGTAAAACACACCCTACCTGGAGACACCCATGAACGCCCAAGAGATCATCGCGCTGGAGCAGAGGTACGTCGTGCAAACGTACAAGCGCGCGCCCTTCGTCATCGAGCGGGGAGAGGGCTGTACCCTCTACGACAGCGACGGTCGCGCCTACATTGACCTGGTCGCAGGCATCGCAGTCAACGCGTTGGGCTACGGCGATCGCGAGGTGTTGGGGGCCATCATGGCCCAGGCGCCCAAATTGATCCACATCAGCAACCTGTACCATTCCGAGCCGCACGCGCGCCTGGCCGCGCGCTTGTGCCAACTCTCCTTTGCCGACCGCGTCTTCTTCTGCAACTCCGGCGCGGAGGCGACGGAAGGGGCTTTCAAATTCGCCCGCGCCTGGGCCAAGGCCAAAGGCGAGCCCGACCGGATAGAGATCGTAGCCTTCACCAACTCTTTTCACGGGCGCACTTTCGCCGCGCTCGCGGCCACCGACCGGGAGAAATACCAGGCCCCTTTCCGTCCCCTCCTACCGGGCGTTCGCTTTGCCAGGTTCAACGACCTGGAATCGGCGGCGGCGACCATCACCGACAAGACCTGCGCCGTCATCGTGGAGCCGGTACAGGGCGAGGGCGGCATCCACGTCGCCGAGAACGAGTTCCTTGTGGGTCTGCGTCGCCTGTGCGATGAAAGGGGTGCGCTCCTCATCTTTGACGAGGTGCAGTGCGGCTTGGGACGCACAGGCACCCTTTGGGCCCACCAGCCTGCCGGCGTGACGCCGGACATGATGACCTTGGCGAAACCTCTGGGCGGCGGCCTCCCCATCGGCGCGATCCTCGTGACGCAACGTGTAGCCGACGCGCTCCACCCCGGCGATCACGGCAGCACCTTCGCAGGCAACGCCCTGATCTGTGCCGTCGCCTCGGTGGTGGTGGATCGCATCAGCCGGCCGGAGTTCCTCGCCTCGGTACGCGAGAAGGGGGCCTACCTGGCGGAGCGCCTGCGCGGGATGAACTTGCCGCACGTCAAGGAGGTGCGCGGCCGCGGGCTGATGCTCGGCCTAGAATTGGACGTAGAGGCCAACAAGGTGGTGCAGGCAGGGTACGCCCGGGGGCTGATCCTGGTCAACGCGGGCGACATGGTGTTGCGCTTGGTGCCGCCGCTCGTGATCTCGCGCCAGGAGATGGACACGGCGGTAGAGCGGCTGGCAGGCATCTTGGCGGAGATGTAAAGCGCCTTACCTCTCCAGACTTAAGAACCGAGGAATGTACATGGACGAAGAAGCGATCATACGCCCGGCCCGGCCCGCCGACGTTCCGGCGATGGCCGCCATCATCAACGGCTACGCGGCAGAGAACCTGATGCTGCCCCGCAGCGAAGCCTCCATCTTGCGTGCCCTGGATGACTTCGTGGCCGCGGAGGTGGAAGGCCAGATCGTCGGCTGCGGCGCGCTGGCGCGCCTGGCGCCGGACCTGGCGGAGGTGCGCTCGCTGGCCGTCTTGTCCGACCATCAGGGCAAGGGCTTGGGCCGCCGCATCGTCCTCTACCTGTTAGAGCGCGCACGGGCCCAGGGATACGCGCAGGTCTGCGCGCTCACCTTGGCCCCTGAGTTCTTTGAGTCGCTGGGTTTCCGGTTGGTGGATCGCTGGGCCGTCTCGCCCAAGGTATGGCAGGAGTGTGTCTTTTGCCCGAAGTTCCACCGTTGCGATGAGGTGGCCGTGGTTTACAACCTGGTGGAGACGGCAGAAGACCACTCCATGTCGTCAACAGCCTGGGTGGGGCTCCTCACCGCCCTCGCCCGACGGGACGCGCTGCGCGCCGCGCAACAATAGACGTACACGACTTGAGATAAGGCTGAATTTTATGCAAGCACTTCTCGCTTTGGAAGATGGAACATGGTTTGCCGGCGAGGGTTTCGGCGCGGAGGCCGAGCGGGTCGGCGAGGTGGTCTTCAACACCAGCATGACCGGCTATCAGGAGATCTTGACCGATCCTTCGTACCATGGTCAAATGGTGGTGATGACCTACCCCCACATTGGCAACACAGGCATCAACGATGAAGACGTAGAGTCGGAACGGCCTCAGGTGGAAGGGTTCATCGTGCGGGAGTTGAGCCCTGTCGCCAGCAACTGGCGCAGCCGCCGCACGCTTCACGACTACCTGGCCGCCTACGGCATCCCTGGCATCAGCGGCGTGGACACGCGCGCGCTGACGTTGCGCCTGCGCACCGTAGGCGTCCTCAAGGGCGCGCTCTCCACCCTCCCCGATGCGAAACCGGAAGACCTCGTCGCGAAGGCGCGCGCCTGGGCAGGGCTGGAAGGACGCGACCTGGTGCGGGATGTAACCTGCCCGGAGCCTTACCATTGGGCTGAAGGCGTCGCCTCAGGCTGGCGCTTCCCGGTGGAACGGCCCGCATCGCCCTTCCACGTCGTCGCTTACGACTTCGGCCTCAAGCGCGGCATCCTGCGCCGCCTGGCCGACCACGGCTGCCGCGTGACCGTCGTCCCTGCCTACACCCCTGCTGCCGAGGCCCTGGCCCTCGCGCCCGACGGCATTTTCCTTTCTAACGGGCCCGGCGATCCTGCCGGGCTTCCTTATGCGGCGAAGGCCACGCGCGCCTTTCTGGATGCAGGGTTGCCCCTTTTCGGCATCTGCCTAGGCCATCAGATCCTAGGGCTGGCGCTGGGCGGGCGCACCTACAAACTGAAATTCGGCCACCACGGAAGCAACCACCCTGTGCGAGAGGTCGCCACAGGACGGGTGCAGATCACCGCGCAAAACCACAACTACGCGGTGGATGCGGAGACGCTAGACCCCGCTCAGGTGGAGATCACTCACTGGAACCTGAACGACCGGACGGTAGAGGGGATGCGCCTGCGAGGGCGGCCCGTCTTCTCGGTGCAGTATCACCCGGAGGCCTCGCCCGGCCCCCACGACGCCGACGATCTCTTCGCCCAGTTTGTACGCCTGATGGCGAATCATCGTTAACATATGCCCAGACGCGACGACATCCATACCATTCTGATCATCGGTTCCGGCCCTATCATCATCGGTCAGGCATGCGAGTTTGACTACTCGGGAACGCAGGCGGTGAAGGCGCTCCGTCGGGAGGGCTACCGCATCATCCTGGTCAACTCCAACCCGGCCACCATCATGACCGACCCGGAACTGGCCGACGCCACCTACGTGGAACCGCTCACCGCGGAACTGGTAGAGAAGATCATAGAGAAGGAGCGGCCCGACGCGCTCCTGCCCACCGTCGGTGGCCAGACGGGGCTCAACCTGGCCGTGGAGTTGGCGGACGCGGGCGTTCTAGACCGCTACGGCGTGCGGCTCATCGGCGCATCGCCCCAGTCCATCCGCATCGCCGAGGATCGGCTCCTTTTTAAGTCCACGATGCAGAAGGCCGGCTTGGAGGTGCCGCGCAGCGGCCTGGCCCGCTCCGTAGAGGAGGCCCTGGCGTTGGCAACAGACCTGGGCTACCCCGTCCTCATCCGACCTTCCTTCACCTTGGGCGGGACGGGAGGCGGCATCGCGCGTTCACCCCAGGAACTGGAGGAGGCGGCGGCCAAAGGCCTGCGCGAAAGCCCCGTCGGCAGCGTCCTGGTAGAGGAATCGGTCCTGGGCTGGAAGGAATTTGAGTTGGAGGTGATGCGAGACCGGGCCGACAACTTCGTGGTCGTCTGCACCATTGAGAACCTGGACCCGATGGGCGTGCACACGGGCGACAGCATCACCGTGGCGCCCGCGCAGACCCTCACCGATAAAGAGTACCAACGGCTGCGCGACATGGCACGCCGGATCATGACCGCGGTAGGGGTGGAGACCGGCGGCTCCAACGTGCAGTTTGCCGTCCATCCCGAAACCGGCCGCACCGTCGTCATTGAGATGAACCCGCGCGTCTCCCGCTCGTCGGCCTTGGCCTCTAAGGCCACCGGCTTCCCCATCGCCAAGATCGCTGCGCTCCTCGCCGTCGGCTACACCCTGGACGAACTGCCTAACGACATCACCCGCAAGACCGTCGCCGCCTTTGAGCCTGCGCTGGACTACGTGGTGGTCAAAATACCCCGCTGGGCCTTTGAGAAGTTCCCCGGCGTGGATCGCACCCTCGGCCCGCAGATGAAGTCGGTGGGCGAGGTCATGGCCATCGGCCGTACCTTCCCGCAGGCCTTGCAGAAGGCCGTCCGCTCCCTGGAGATTCGGCGCGCCGGCCTCACCGACGCGCCATCCCACCTTGCCGGCCGACGGCAGGCAGACGCGCCGGAGGGCGACCCCTTGCATTGGCCCAACCCCGACCGCCTGTTCGCCGCCTACGCGGCCCTTCTGGACGGCACGGCGGCGGAGGAGGTGGCGCGGCGCACCGGCTACGACCTGTGGTTCGTGATGCAGATGGCGCGCCTCGCGGAGGTGGAGAAGGAACTCCGCCAATATACCCTGACGACGGTTCCGGCCACCCTCCTGCGACGGGCCAAGCAGTACGGCTTCGCCGACAAGGCCTTGGGCGAGATGTGGGGCGCGCCCGAGCCAGAGGTGCGCGCCCGCCGTCTGGCCCTGGGCATCAGGCCCACGTTTCACCAGGTGGACACCTGTGCGGCTGAGTTTGAAGCCTACACCCCCTACCTCTACTCCTCTTACGAGAGCCAGGACGAGGCGCCGCCCAACCGCAAGCCCAAGGCCATCATCCTGGGCGGCGGCCCCAACCGCATCGGCCAGGGGATTGAGTTTGACTACTGTTGTTGTCATGCCGCCTTTGCCCTGCGGGAACTGGGCTACGAGACGGTGATGGTCAACTGCAACCCGGAGACGGTCAGCACCGACTACGACACCAGCGATCGCCTCTATTTTGAGCCGCTGACGACGGAGGATGTGCTGAACATCTGCGATCGGGAATTGGCGACTGCGGGCCCCGGCTCCGGCGTCATCGTGCAGTTAGGTGGGCAAACCCCTCTCAACCTGACCGCGGCGTTGCACGCGGCCGGCATCCCCATCCTCGGCACCTCGCCCGACGCGATAGACCTGGCAGAGGATCGGGGCCGCTTCGGCGAATTGTTGGACCGGCTGGAGATCCCGCAGCCCGCGCACGGCACGGCCAGCACCGTGCTAGAGGCGCGCGCCGTGGCGCGGCGCATCGGCTACCCCGTGCTGGTGCGGCCTTCCTACGTCCTCGGCGGCCGCGCTATGGCGATCGTTTACAACGAGGTGGCGCTGGCCGAGTTCGTGGAGAAGGCCCTGGCGGCCAGCCCAGACTACCCTGTTCTCATTGATCAGTACGTGGAGGATGCCTTTGAGGTAGACGTGGACGCGGTGGCCGACGGCGAACGGGTCGTCATCGGCGGCATCATGCAACACATAGAGGAGGCAGGGGTTCATTCCGGCGACTCGGCGATGGTGTTGCCGCCTTACAAGGTCAGTTACTACCACCTGAGCATCATGCGAGAGTACACCCACAAGATGGGCCTGGCCCTCGGCGTGCGCGGGCTGATGAACGTGCAATTCGCGCTGAAAGATGACGTGGTGTACGTCTTAGAGGTGAACCCCCGCGCCTCGCGCACCGTTCCCTTCGTCAGCAAGGCAACGGGCGTGCCGTTGGTCAAACTGGCCGCGCAGGTGATGGTAGGCCGCACCTTGGCCGAATTGGGCTTCACCGAGGAGCCGCGGGTGGACGGCTTCTTCGTCAAGGAGGCGGTGCTCCCCTTCCGCAAACTTCCCGGCTCCGACGCGCTCCTGGGGCCGGAGATGCTCAGCACAGGCGAGGTGATGGGCCATGCCTCGCGCTTCGGCCACGCCTTCGCCAAGGCCGAGATGGCCGCAGGCGATCCGCTCCCCCTGACGGGAACCGCGCTCATCAGCGTCAACGACTTCGACAAAGGGACGGTCCTCAAGATCGCGCGCGACCTGCATCGCCTAGGCTTTCGCCTTTTGGCCACGCGCGGCACGGCTGCGGCCCTCGTGCGGGTGGGGCTGCCGGTGGAGCCGGTGAACAAGGTGAGCGAGGGGGCGCCCCACGTGGCCGACCTCATCCGCCAAGGCCAGGTGCAGTTGGTCATCAACACGCCGCTGGGCCCTCGCGCCCACAGCGACGGCGTAGAGATCCGCCAGGCGGCGGTGCAACATCGGGTGCCCCTCCTCACGACCATGTCGGCCGCGGCGGCGGCGGTGAACGGCATCCACGCGCTCAGGGAGCGAGAACTGCGGGTGCGCTCCTTGCAGGAACACTATGCGATGACGCGGGGAAGGTAGCCCACGACGGGAGGAAAGATGCCCCAACGCGTACACCTGGCCCTGATCGGCCTTGGTCACGTCGGTCAGGCTTTCTTGGAACTCCTGATCGCCAAGCGCGATGTGCTGCGCACGCGCTATGGCCTGGAGTTTGTCCTCACCGCGGCCGCCGACACCTCCGGTGCGGCGCTGGACGCGCGCGGGTTAGATGCAAGCCTCCTCCTCGCCCGCAAAAGGGCCGGCCAGGGCGCAGGGACCTATCCCGAGGTGGGCCGCCCGGGGAAAAGCGCGCTGGCGACCACGCGTGAGGCCGTCGCCGACATCTTGCTGGAGGCCTCACTGACGAACCTGAAGGACGGCGAGCCGGGGCTGAGCTGCATACGCGCCGCCCTCGCGCGCGGCATGAGCGTGGTCACGGCCAACAAAGGCCCGTTGGTTCACGCTTATTCAGAGTTGACAGCCCTGGCGCGAGAGGAGGGCGCGGGGGTCGCGTTCTCGGCGGCGGTCTGCGGCGCGCTCCCCACGATCAACATTGGCCAGAGAGACCTGGTCGCCTGCACCGTTGAGCGGGTAGAGGGTATCTTCAACAGCACAACCCACTACATCCTGACCGCCATGGCCGAGGGGCGCGACTACGCCGCCGCGCTGCGCGAGGCCCAGGCTGAGGGAGTCGCCGAGGCGGACCCGACCTTGGATGTGGAAGGGTGGGACGCGGCCAACAAACTGGTCATCCTGGCGAACAGCGTCTTGGGCGTCCCCGCGCGCCTCTCCGATGTCGCGGTGGAGGGCATCACCCGCCTGACGCCGGACGATTTCGCCCGCGCACGGGCCGAAGGGAAGGTGATCAAACTCCTGTGCACGGCAGAGAGGGAGGGGACAGGCTATCGCCTATCGGTGAGGCCGAC
>DAOTYP010000037.1:0-6882 GCA_034434975.1 Anaerolineae bacterium
GGAGTGTGTGGACATCTTCGCCCCCTTCTTGCGGGAGCAGGGTTACCAGGTGGAGATCGCCGACACCCTGGACGTCTATTTGGACCAGGACAAGATGCGTTCGTTGAGCCTGGTGGTGCCGATCTGGACGATGGGGACGATCACCCAGGAGCAGGAAAGGGGCCTGTTGGAGGCCATCAAAAGCGGCGTCGGCATCGCGGGCTGGCATGGCGGCATGGCCGACGCCTTCCGCAACAACACCGAATATCAGTTCATGGTCGGCGGGCAGTGGGTGGCTCACCCCGGCGGCATCATAGATTACGAGGTCAACATCATCAACCACGACGATCCGATCACCGCCGGCCTGCGGGATTTCAAGATGCACTCAGAACAGTACTACATGCATGTAGACCCTTCCAACGAGGTTTTGGCCACGACGACCTTCAGCGGCGAATACGCGCCTTGGATCGCAGGTTGCGTGATGCCGGTGGTCTGGAAGCGGCGCTGGGGGATAGGGAAGGTGTTCTACTGCTCCCTCGGCCACGTGGCCAGAGATTTTGATGTGTTGGAGGCGCGCACGATCGTGCAGCGCGGGATGCTGTGGGCCAGCCGATAGGTGATGGCCTTTTCCTGGGCTTTGCTCGCCGAGCCTGGGCGATGGGACGCCTCAATGTCCCTTTGGGCTTTCATGTGCTCCTGACTTTGGCAATCGGTTTGTAGGTCGGAGCGCTAGCAGGGTGTCGTGAGGCTCTCGGGAGACAACCAGGGATGATGGGTCGTCTGCTTTTGCTGATGGTTTTGCTGTTGGCCGTGGCTTTGGGGGGATGCAGCCGCCGGCAAACGCCTACGCCTTTCGTGGCCCAGGTTACGACGCCGTCGCCTACGGCTACATCTACCCCGCTACCGACGGCCACCCCCTCACCTACATTCACGCCTACCCCTGCTCCCACCTTGACGCCAACCATTACCCCAACCCCGACCGTTACTCCGACCCCTTCCCTCACCCCTACGCCCACCCCCCATCCCTTGGCCGCGTATACTATTGAGGGGCTACGCGCGCGGGAGTACCCCGGAGGGGCTATCCGGGTTGTTCGCGTCCTGGCGGAGACGGCAGGCTTCACCAAATACTACATCCGCTACCCCAGCGATGGCCTCACGATCACCGGGGTCATGAACGTCCCCCGAGGGAGAGGACCTTTTCCTGTGGTCATCCTAAACCACGGCTACATTCCGCCGGCCAGTTACTGGTCCGGCGCGGACACCTGGCGTCCGGCGGAGTACCTGACGGAGCGAGGTTATCTGACCATCAGCCCCGACTTCCGGGGATGGGGAGGCTCCGATGCGGGTGACAACTATTTCCGCGCTGGCCTGGTGATTGATGCGCTGAACCTGATCTCATCGCTTCCCTCGCTGCCGCAAGCGGATCCCGCGCGCGTGGGGATGTGGGGGCATAGCATGGGCGGCGGCGTGACGACCAAGGCTCTGGTGGTTGACCCAAGGATCAAGGCTGCGGTGCTCTATGGGCCGGTCAGCGCCGACGACGCCGAGGTGATGCGCAAGTGGGGCCCTTGGCTGCGAGGAGGGGCCGAGGGTGCGCTCCAGCGCATCTATCTAGAGGCGCTCCAGGATGCCGATTTCGTGCGGCGGACCTCGCCCATTCATTACTTCAGTTACGTGACGGCGCCGGTGCAGATTCACCAAGGCGCGGCGGACGATACTACGCCGCCTGAGTGGGCCGAGGCCATCCGCGACGCGCTCCTGGCAGCCGGAAAAGAGGTAGAGTATTTCAGTTACCCCCGTCAGGGCCATGCTTTTCAAGGTGCGAGTTGGTCCCTCTTCATGGAACGGGTTGCGGCCTTCTTTGACCGCACCTTGAAGGGAGAAGGATCTGGGGACTGAAGGATTCCACTACCTGCGGGCCGATTTCTCCTACATGCAGCGGCTGACGCTCCTAGGCCTGTGGGAGATCGGCGCAGCAGAGGGGTAGAGGGAAACCATCTGAGGCGGTCTCTCATACTACCTTTCTTACCTTCGCTCCAAACCGCCCTCTTTGTGGCATGTCCCTTGCACGATGCTTTAGATGGGGCTATAATAATCGTTGCATCCTAGCAGGGGGCACAACCGCCTTGATCTGGGCCATCGTCAATCAGAAGGGGGGCGTCGGCAAGACAACCACCGCCGTCAACCTGGCCGCCGCGTGGGCCGAAAGCGGCTGCAAATGCCTGGTGGTAGACCTGGACCCGCAAGGGCATGCTACGCTTCACCTAGGCCATCGTCCTGACGAGTTGGAGGGCCGCACCATCTGGTCCGCGCTCCAGGCCGACCTCTTCACCCCTTTTGACACCGGCCACTTGGAGCCACCGCCTTCCCCTTCCTTGCAGCCCCTGGTGCTGCGCGCGGCGCACGACGCGATAGACCTCGTCCCTGCAAACTTGGAACTGTCGCTGGCCGAGCCTGCGCTGGGGCAGGCCTTTAATCGCGAACGGCGCGTGGCTCGGCTTCTGGGCAGCATCGCGGGGGAGTATGACCGCGTCCTTCTGGATTGCCCACCCTACCTGGGGATCCTCACCATCAATGCGCTGGCCGCCGCCGATCAGGTTCTGGTGCCTACCAACGCCGAGTTCCTCTCGGTGCGAGGGTTGCAGGCGGTGGCGATCACCATCTTGCGGGTGCAGCAGGAGTTGAATTTCAAATTGGGCCTGCGCGGGGTGCTCATCACCCGCTACGACCAGCGCACCGGCCATAGTCGTCGCCTAGAGGAGACGTTGCGCAGCGCCCTGAGCGGACGCCTCCCCGTCCTCCAGACCCGCATTCCGCTCAACGTGGACCTGCAGGATGCCGCGGCGGCAGGGATGAGCGCCCTGTCTTATCGGCCTCATTGTCCTGGCGCCGAGGCTTATCGCCGCCTGGCGAAGGAGTTAGACGATGCCGTCCCGTAGAGAGAAACCGCCGATCCCCGACATCTTGAGCGAGAGCGAAGCGTTGGCGGCGCTGATCGGCGGACGGACCGAGGCTCGCCTTGTCAATGTGGCGGTGGATCAGATTGACCCCAACCCCTACAACCCGCGCCAGGTCATGGATGTTACCGAGTTGGTGGAATCTATGCGGGTGCACGGTTTCATCGGCGCGCTGGATGGACGGGAGGTTGGCGGGCGGGTGCAATTGGCCTACGGCGCGCGGAGGCTGAAGGCGGCCAGGGAAGCGGGCATTCAAAAGATACCGGTTTACCTCCATCCGTGGGACGACCAGACGATGCTCGTCCTGAGTTTGGTGGAGAACGTGCAGCGGGAGGATTTGGCCCCGTTGGAGGCAGCGGCTACCGTGCGGCGGATGAGCGAGGAGTTAGGATGGTCGCAGGAGGAGATCGCTCGCCGTACGGGCAAACATCGCTCCTGGGTGCGAGACATGTTGGCGCTGGCGGAGGCGCCGGAAGACCTGCGTCGGCTGGTGGCCGAGCGCCCCGACGCGAGCCGCCACGTTCGCTACCTGGCCCAGGTGCGGGATGAACGGGCGCGGTTGGCGTTGGCGGAGGCGGTGCGGGAACGGGAGGTAACGGCGCAGCAACTCTACAGGGCCGTGCAGGCGGTGGATGCGGGCGCGCCGCCGGAGGAGGCCTTGGCGATCGCGAGGCTGCAGACCCAGACGGCGACGGAGCCGCCCCGGCAGGCCGCCAGTGAGGATCGCCTCCCCTCAGCCTCAGAGGCCGAGAAAAAAAGCCCTGGCGCGGGTGTGCGCGGCCCGCAGGTGCGGGCGCCGGCCGATGTGATAGCCCTTCTGGACTACATTGCCCACCGTTTGGCGCGGCTGGCGCTGTCCGACTTGGCGCACGCGGTGCAGCAAGACGCGGCCGGGGTGCGCCGCTCTCTGGCGGCGGTGCAGGAGCAGTTGGATCGCCTGAAGGCGCAGATGCCGGAGGAGTAAGGTAACCGATCCCGTCGGGGTTTGCGAGCCGGGCCATGAGCCCGGTTTTTCGTTCCTCTCAGTGGGAAACCGCTCATGTTGCTCAGAACAACAATTAATTTTGCAGATTCGTTGGTTCATGCGAACCATTATATTGACATAATGATCGGGGGTGCGTTAAGGATGGGAGAGAGGGGGCTTCTGTCTCAGGGTCCCCTTGTATCCTGGGCGCGACCCGCCGATGTTCTCCGTGGCCGAGGGTTGAGTCGGCCTTGGCGTTGAGGGTTCAGGGCTCGTCGGGGACGCTGGTCATATGTTTACATAATTTTTTCGTTCTGTAAAGTGTGCTGGTTCACGTGAACCAGGTTTGGGGTCATGAAGCCGTGCGCGTCGCCGGCGAGGAGGCCGGCTTGGTTCATGTGAACCAAGGACCATCGGCTGGCAGCGCGAGATCGGGTTGGGGTTTGATGGTGGCTGGGTGATGGAGTTAGGGCCGGTGTCGGTTAAAGGGTTGATGAAGGTTAAAAAGCGGATTTCGGCACCGTCGTTTTATTACGGTATAAATATAATTATACCGATAATAAAGGCCTGGGCCGTTCTTAAGCGCCTCTCCCCCGGCGACCACCCCTCTTCTTGCGAACCGAGGCGAAGTGTGATACATTCGGGCGCAAGCGGCCGGGCATCGTACCAGGAGCCTGGCATGCCCGCCGACCTGCTCAAAGGCGTCTCTGATGAGGTCTCCCATGAAGGTTTACTGCGATCCCTTGGGCGCTTTCGTGCAGGTGCCCACAAAGCCACGCCGCATCGTATCGCTCGTGGCTGGGTTGACTGAGGCGCTGGTGCACATGGGCTACGGCCATTCGCTGGTGGGCATCTCGGCGTTCTGCCCTCGCTTCACGCCCCACGTACAGGCCCCTGTGGTGGGCGACTATCTAACAGTGGACAAGGAGCGATTGCGCGCCTTGGAACCCGATCTGATCCTGGTCACCACCGGCATCCAGCGCGGCCTAGCCCAAAGCCTCCACAAAGAGGGGTTCCCCGTTTATGCCTTGCCCTTGCCCAATAGTTTGCACGGCGTCCTGGAGAACGTGATGACCTTGGGCGCGCTGGTGGATGACCTGCCGGCCGCGCGCGCCCTTGTCCATAGGTGGGCCCAGGTCTTCCTTGACTTCAGGGCCAGGGCGCCAAGGCCGGCGCCGCGCGTCTACGCGGAGCTCTGGTTCGGCAAGCATGTACGGATGGCCGGCGGTTTGACCTTCATCCACGACTTGGTGGAGTCGGCTGGCGGCGAGAACATCTTTGGCGATGTGCGCGTCGGCTACCTGCCCCTTGACCTGCAAGAGGTGGAACGTCGGCGCCCCGACATTTTCTTGTGCTTTTCTGAGCCGGAGTATCCCGTGCAGGCGACAGATTTGCAACGGGAACGTGGCTGGAACTTCCTGACCCTTCAGGCAGATGTCTCTCCCCTGCACAACGTCATTCACGATGGCCCTTCAATGATGGAAGCCGTTCGCTGGCTGCATGATTCCATTCGGGCCATGTGGAGCGCGAGACAAAGGCAAGCGTAGCCTCTTCAACGGCTACTCTGACGATGATCAAGACAAAACATTGAGAAAAGCGGAGGTCTTATGTCCATAGCAGACACCATCTCACGCATCCCGCCGCTGGATGAAGCCGCCATGCAGGCCGCTCGCGCCCGGCAAGATACCCTCACCAAACCGCAAGGCAGCCTGGGCCGGCTGGAGGAACTCTCCATCCAATTGGCCGGCATTACCGGTCAACCTCGGCCGCGCGTGCCCCGCAAGGCCGTCATCGTGATGGCTGGCGATCACGGGGTCGTGCGCAACGGCGTCAGCGCCTATCCGGCTGAGGTGACGCGACAGATGGTGCTCAACTTTCTGCGCGGGGGCGCGGCCATCAACGTGTTAGCCAGGCAGGCTGGCGCGCGCGTGACCGTCGTGGACGTGGGCGTGGCAGCCGACTTCGACGAGGCGCCCGGTTTGGTGCGCCGCAAGGTGGCCTACGGCACGGCCGACTTCACCCGCGGCCCGGCTATGACTGCCCAGCAGGCGGAACAAGCCCTTCAGGTGGGTGTAGAGGTGTTGGAAGCGGAGATCGCGGCCGGCTTGGACCTGGTGGCTACCGGCGACATGGGGATCGGCAACACAACCCCCTCGGCGGCGATCGTCGCGGCCATGAGCGGCCTGCCGGTCGCCAGCGTTACAGGACGCGGCACCGGCGTGGATGACGCGGGCCTGGCGCGCAAGGTCGCGGCCATAGAGGCCGCGTTGGCAGTTAACCGGCCCGATCCGGCCAATGCATTTGATGTCTTGTGCAAGGTCGGTGGGCTGGAGATCGCCGGGCTGGCCGGCGTGATCATCGCTGCTGCGAGCCACCGCGTGCCCGTGGTGATTGACGGCTTCATCTCCGGCGCGGCCGCGCTCATCGCGGTGGGCCTGGCGCCTGCAGCCCGACCCTACCTGATCGCCTCGCATCGTTCGGTGGAGGTCGGCCACCAGGCGATGCTGGAGTTGCTGGGGGTGCGGCCGCTCTTCGACTTTGATCTACGGCTGGGGGAAGGTACCGGCGCGGTTTTGGCCTTCCATGTCGTTGAGGCCGCCGCGCGCATCCTGGACGAGATGGCGACCTTTGCCGAGGCAGGGGTCAGTGAGAAGAAGGCTGAGTAGCCGAAGGAGGTAGATGGGCGATCTCTGGCGCGCGGTCGGGTTGTTGACGATCCTGCCGGTGCGCTTGCCGGAGGAAGGCCAGGCGCCGCCGGGGCGGGCGATGGCGTTCTATCCGCTCGTCGGCGCGGCGATCGGCGGGGTGTTGGCGGGCCTGGCCTGGTTATTCGGTCAGGCCGGATGGACCGAAACCGCGCCCCTTCTTCCGGCCGCGCTGCTGCTGGCCGTTTGGACCGTTCTGACCGGCGCGTTGCACCTGGATGGTTGGGCCGACTGCTGCGACGCGCTCTTTGTGCCGGCCAGTCGCGAGCGTCGGTTG
>DAOTYP010000038.1:0-1943 GCA_034434975.1 Anaerolineae bacterium
CAAGCATAGCGCCTGCCGATGCCGCCCAAGGGCCGAATGTCCTGGGCGCTTCCTTCCCGATCGTCCGGCACGACCTCTGCCCCCGGCCCGGCCCACAGGTTGCCCCCGCGCGCGGCGTACCAAGTGGCCTCGGCCTCGGCCCAGGCGCGGTTAAGGGGGTAGACGAAGATCGGGAACGGCTGGATCAACTTGGTCGCGGTATAGGGTTGAAGGCTCAGGTAGGCGCCCAAGATGTATGCATCAGCGGGGATGCCCGACAGGGAGAAAGATAGGAGGCTGTTGTAGGTGGGCAGGTTGACCTCGGTGCCGACCTTTAGGTTGCTACTCGCCCCCCGCACGGTGGTTGTGGCATAGGAGTCCAGGTAGGTATCCTCGCCAGCCGGAAGGGAGGCCAACTGCGCGGGCAACGGCGCTGAGCCGGGCGGCGTCAACCAGACGAGGTGCTCCCCGCTCGTCAGGGTGAGGGTCAGCCAGCCGCCGGCAGCAGGGACGCTGCTCGTCGTTCGGCTGGTCGGGTCGCTGTCCGGATAGATGTCGTCCGCGAGGTAGGGGCCATCGGGCATGCCCAACGCGTTGACCGCGACCGAGAGGGCCAGCGGATAGTTGTCCTCGGCGCGCAGGTGAAGGAGGCCGTCTGCGCGTCGCTCTGCCCTCACCTGGCTCCAGTGAGGGTAGAGATGGAGTTGGTTCACCCCTAGCCACCAGAAGGTTTTGGATTCATCCGTCTGCACCTCCAGTCGGTCTGGACTGGGGCGGCGGCGGTGCGCGGCGAGCCAGTTGGCGATGATCTCATACGGAGGGGAGGTGGCGTGATCGCCGGCGTAGGTGTAGCGGCTGACCTCTGCACCGGGGTACAGGCCCACCATGTAATAGAGTTTATCGCTGTGGGACGGATAAACGGTCTGGTCTCCGTCGGGCCTGCTGACGAAGAGCGGAATGTGGGCCAGGTTCGCGGCATAGTAAATGGGCGAACGGCGTTCGTACTCAAAGGGCCTGTCTGAGGGAGAGCCGCTGCATTCCCTGCGGATGGCGATGGTGCGCCAGTCGTCCTGATCGTTGTTCTTCTTTTTCCACTCCAGATACCATGCTGCCAGGTTGGTGGGAGCCTTGTCGGCGACGACGGCAGCGAAGAGGTCGGGGTACTTGGCAGCCGTGACGAGGGCCTGCAAGCCCCCCGCCGAGACTCCCGCCAGGTAGATGCGGTCAGTATCCAGGTTGTCGTAGCGGCCTCGCAGGTAGTTCACCAGGTCTATCAGATCGCGCTGGGCGGCCCGTGCCCCTAAGGGCGGGGCCTGTGTGTAGGTGGGGCACACTTCGCCCCGCAGTTCGGAGGCGGCCAGAAGCCAGCCGCGGCTGTCGGCCACCGCTTGCCAGTCCAGGATGGCATCGTGGTAGGTGTCTCCCCAGCCGGGCGCGACGATCAGCAGAGGCGTGAGCGTGCCGGTGTAAAACCCCGTTGGTTCCATCACCTCGGCCACGATCGTTTTGCCCAGGTTAGGGTCAGTGCAGGGCCATTGGTAGGTGATGGGGTGCGTGACGGTGATGGTGACGGTATAGAAGGTCGGCGCTTCCGCCGAGGCGGAAGCGACCTCGCCGCGGCCCCAGGCGATCAGGAAGACGATAATGCTCGCGGCCAACGCCGCCAGGCTGCTGCGTGCGGGATTGCGAGACGGAAACGACGGCCAGGGTAGAGACGGCAATCTCATAGCAAGTCCTATGACGCGATTATACTCCAAAGGGTCGCCTCACGCCAATATGATCGCGCTGCGGGATGAATATTTTATGAAAAGTTGCGCTGCGGAAGATGAAAAAATCATCATCTGGAAGGTGGCATGGGCGGACCCTCTCCTGGATTCAGGGTTTGATGGCGAGGGGCAGGTATAAGTTCAGCCCTTGGCGCCAGCCGAAGTCCACCTGAATCTCGGCCCCTTCCGAGAGGTTGA
>DAOTYP010000039.1:0-9566 GCA_034434975.1 Anaerolineae bacterium
TGGGAGGCCGACGATCTGGTCACGGCCCGCTGCATCTGCGACGTGTACACGCCGCATTGGGAGCCCTTCTCCGGCGATCCCCGGCAGGTCCTTCGGCGCGTTCTGGCCGAGGCCGAGGCCATGGGCTACGACTACATGACGGGCCCGGAACTGGAGTTCTTCCTCTTCAAGCCCGACGCTCAGGGAAACCCCCAGCCGGTGCCCAACGACAAGGCGGGCTATTTTGACGTGTCCACAGACCTGGCCCACAACATCCGCCGGCAGATGGTGCGCGCGCTGGAGGAGTTCGGCATTGAGGTAGAGGCGGGCCATCATGAGGTCGCCATCGGCCAGAGCGAGATTGATTTCCGCTACGGGCCGGCCCTGCGCACCGCGGATCATGCCATCACCTTCCGCGTGACCCTGAAGGCCATCGCGCAACGTAACGGCCTTTACGCCACTTTCATGCCCAAGCCCATCGCGGGCATCAACGGCTCCGGCATGCACACCCACCAGAGTCTGAAGGACAAACGGACGGGCCAAAACGCGTTCGTGGACACCAACGACGAATACGGCCTCTCTCAGGTCGCCAAGCACTTCATCGCCGGGCAACTGGCCCACGC
Organism: Anaerolineae bacterium; assembly: GCA_034434975.1. Taxonomy (GTDB): domain Bacteria; phylum Chloroflexota; class Anaerolineae; order JADYZS01; family JADYZS01; genus JADYZS01. The sequence goes on from DAOTYP010000039.1 coordinate 603, forward strand.
GCGCGGCATGTCCGCCGTGATCGCGCCGCTGGTCAACTCCTACAAGCGGCTTGTCCCCGGCTATGAGGCGCCGGTTTACATCTCTTGGGCGCGCATCAACCGTAGCGCGCTGATCCGCGTGCCGCGCATCAGCCCGGGCCGGTTGGAGGCGACCCGCATTGAACTGCGCTGTCCTGATCCGTCGTGCAACCCCTACCTGGCCTTCGCCGTGATGCTGGCGGCTGGGCTGGACGGCATCAAGCGCGGGCTGGAGCCGCCGCCGCCGGCCGAGGAAGACCTGTACCACTTGGATAACAAGCGGCGCGGGCTGGAGGCGATGCCGGGTTCCCTGTACGAGGCGCTGGAGGAGTTGAAGAAGGATGAGGTTGTCCAAGCCGCGCTGGGGCCGCACATCTACGAAAGGTACCTGGAGGCGAAAACGCGGGAATGGGATGAATACCGCATCCATGTGAGCCAATGGGAATTGGATCGGTACTTGCCCATCTACTGAGGGCTGGGGCCGGAGCAGGGGGCGCATATTTTGCGAAACGACCGGGCTGTGGTAAAATAGCCTCCACTAATCCTGAAGACACTGAGACCCGATGCGGGTTAGGTGGCAACTGCGGAGGGAAGGGTGGCCAATACGAGGTCGGCGCTGAAGCGCATTCGCAGCACGGCGCGCAAGACGGCGCGTAACCGTGCGATCCGTTCGGCGACGCGCACCTTCGTCAAGAAGGCGCGCCTGCTGATCGCGGCGGGCAACAAGGAAGAGGCAGAGGCTGCCGTGAAGCGGGCCATCAGCGCGTTAGATCGCGCCGTCACGAAAGGCGTGCTGCATCGCAACAACGCGGCGCGGCGCAAGTCCCGCCTGGTCAAGAGGCTGCAAAGCCTGACGGGATAGCGGACGGGGGCGCGCGAAGCGCTTTTGCCATAGGAGTCTATGTTGAGGCGTTCTTCGCAGGCCGGGCTTTGGCCCGGCTTTTGCGCGGGTAGGGATGCCTCCCTTGCCAAAAGGCCGCGCCTGTGGTAAGATGGGGCCATGCCACCGCCAGCCCTGGCGTATCGCTCTCCTGCTCGCCTGGCCTGCCTGCTGGTCGTCTTCTGCGCGGTGTTCCTCTTCGCCTCATGGCGCACCACCGCGAGGGCGGAGACGATCGCTCCCCCTCAAGAGGATGGCCTTCCCTTCTCCGACCTCACCGCCGATTCCTGCTCCGGCCTCCCGGAATGCGGAGAGTTCTTCCTACCCGTCGTCAGCGAGACCCCTCAGATCATCACCTACACCGTCCAGCCGGGGGATTCCGTCTGGAGCATCGCCGTGCGTTTTCGGTTGGACATAGACACGCTGCGTTGGTCTAACCCTGCCCTGGCCCGCAACCCGGACCTGTTGCGCGTCGGACAGGTGCTCACCATCCTCCCCGTGCGCGGCGCTTACCACACCGTGCAGGAAGGGGAAACGTTGGAGAGGATCGCCAAAACCTATGGCGTGGACCCGGCGGTCATCGTCGCCTACCCTCTGAACGGGCTCAGCGAGCCGGTTACGTTGCAGACAGGCCAGAAACTGGTGATCCCGGGTGGGAGAAGGGACCTTCGCCTGGCCAAGCCGCCGCTCTCGCCCGACTACCCCTTCGCCTGGCCCCTGTGGGGCGAGATCAGCCAGGGCTACAAGCCGGGGCATCTCGCCATTGACATCGCCGGGCCATACGATACCCCCGTTTACGCCGCGCGCGCGGGCCGGGTGACCTTCTCCGGCTTCAGCAACGTGGGCTACGGCTACATGGTCATCTTGGATCATGGGGATGGCCTCACCTCCCTGTACGGCCACCTGAAAGGCGACTACGTGGCCGTAGGCCAATGGGTGAAACGGGGCGAGATCATCGGCCGGCTGGGGAGCACCGGCAACTCCACCGGCCCCCACCTCCATTTTGAGATACGGCGCAAAGGGGAGCGGCAGAACCCCCTCCACTTCCTTCCACCCCGCTGACGGCTGCTTCGCCTCGGTTTCCTTCCCTTGGGGCAGCGTTACCGATTGCGTTTTGTCCCTCCTTAGGCTACAATGAAATCTGGACCAAACGGCGCGAGGGTCGTAGCGATGAAGGAGACCATCCTGGTCGTGGACGATGAGCGCAACATCTTGGAGCTGGCCCGCATGTATCTGGAGGCCGAAGGCTACAACCTCATCGTCGCGCGGGATGGTAAAGAGGCGCTGGCCCAATGGCGGGCGGCCAAGCCGGCGCTCATGGTGCTGGACCTGATGCTGCCGCAGGTGGACGGCTGGGAGGTCTGCCGCCGCGTGCGCGCCGAGAGCGACCTGCCCATCATCATGCTGACCGCTCGTTCCGACGACGTGGATAAGATCGTCGGTCTGGAGCTGGGCGCGGACGACTACCTGACCAAGCCGTTTAACCCACGCGAGTTGGTGGCGCGGGTTAAGGCGGTGCTGCGGCGCGCCGGCCCGGCCTCGGCCAAGGGGGCGCGGCCTCTAACCCTCGGCGGCCTGGTCATAGACCCGGCCCGGCGCGAGGCGGCGGTCAACGGCAGGCCGCTGGCGTTGCGCGCTAAGGAGTTTGACCTTCTCTACACCCTGGCGGAGCACAAAGGGGTTGTCCTCAGCCGGGAGCAGCTCCTGAGCCTGGTCTGGGGCTACGACTTTTATGGCGAAACGCGCACGGTGGACGTGCACATCGCCCACCTGCGCCAGCGTTTGGCCGACACCGGCATCACCATTGAGACGGTGTGGGGAGTAGGGTACAAGTTAGTCGTTTGAGCCCGCGCGTCTATGTTTAGGACCTTGCGCACGCGCCTATTGGCATCTTACCTTCTCATCATCCTGGTCACCCTGACGTTGACCGGGGCGACGCTGGCGATCCTGACGCGCCGTTTGGAGAGCGTGGTCGCCCTGCGCGGCCTGGAGGATCAGGCCTATTTCGTTTCCCTGGTCATGGGAAACGCCATGCGCCGGGGTCGCACGGCAGATGAGGTCGTGCAGGAGTTGCAGGGGATCCCCGGCGGGCGCGCGCGGCGGGTCCTCCTTCTGACATGGCAAGGCGTCATCTTGGCCGATTCCGAGGGCGTTTTGCAAGGCGAGACGATCCCCTTAGCCCGGCGCGACGCGCGGCCACCCTTGGGCCTCCTCCCCAGGCCGTTCAGCGGCGAATACGTTACACCCCAAGGCGAGCGCCTCTACTATGCGGCCGTGCCCGTTTTCGCGCGCGGGGAAGGCATGATGGGCGCGCGGCTGTTGGTGGCCGTCGTCGCGCCCCTGCGGGAGATGCGCACGCTCGCCAGGGAACTGTTCCTCGCGCTGGCCCAGGCAGGCGCGGTGGGTTTGCTCCTGGCCATTGCGTTAGGGCTTTTCATCGCCCGCTCCATCAGCCTACCTTTGGCCCATGCTGCCAGCGCGGCCGAGGGGATCGCGCGCGGGCGTTTTGATCAGCAGGTGCCGCGGCAAGGGCCCCAAGAGGTGTTGCGCCTGGCCGACAGTTTCAACCGCATGGCCCGCGAGGTACAGGCCTCTCGCCAAGCGCAGCGGGACTTCGTCGCCAACGTCTCCCATGATCTGAAGACGCCGCTGACCTCCATCCAGGGCTACGCGCAGGCATTGATGGACGGCACGGCCCAGGACGAGGAGACGCGACGGCGCGCGGCAGCGGTCATCCATGAGGAGGCCCAGCGCATGGGGCGGCTGGTGGAGCAACTGTTGGATCTGGCCCGGATAGACGCCGGTCAGATCACCTTCGCGTCGGAGCCGGTGGATTTGTCGGCGCTCCTGCGGGCTACCGCCGAGCGTTTCGCCCTGTGCGCCCAGGAGGCCGGCGTCACCTTGAAGGTGGAAGTGGAGCCCCTCCCCATGGTGCGGGGCGACGGCGATCGCCTCATGCAAGTTTTCAGCAACTTGTTGGACAACGCGCTGAGCCATACGCCGGCGGGTGGCATCGTGACCCTGGCCGCGCAAGCGGTGCAAAACCCTGCCAAGCCGAAAGCCGCCCCTCACGCTTCACGGGGGGACGGGAGGGATTCGCCCCCGGCCGCCGCGGTGGAGGTGAGCGTGGCCGACACGGGCCCCGGCATCCCGCCGGAGGACCTGCCCCGCATCTTTGAGCGGTTCTACCAGGTAGATAAGTCGCGCGGAGGGGAGGGCCGTCGCCGAGGGAGCGTGGGCTTAGGGCTTGCCATCGTCCAAGAGATCGTGCAGGCCCACGGCGGCGAGGTGAAGGTGGAGAGCGTCCAGGGGCTTGGCGCGCGGTTCATCGTGCGCCTGCCTGTGGCGTAGATCAGCCTTGCCTCTCGGCGAAGCGCCAGAAACCTTCGCTCAACAGGGTGGTGCGCAACAAACGTTGCAAGCGCGGGTCCGTCGCGTTCAAGGCGCCAGGGTCTCGCAAGTTGAGGACGAATCCCCAGGCGAAATAGGCGCGCGGGTCCGCCTGGGCCTCCTTCGTGGCGCCGTAGCCCAAGGTGAAGAGGCTGTGCAGACGCGCGCCGACCTCCCGCCAGGGAGGGGAAACGCCGCCCCCCTCGGAAAGCCAAGGGCCCTCCACCTCGCCGTTGCAGCCGAGGAGATGGTCAAGGAGGTGAGCGATGGCCTCCAAAGGGCCCGGCTCTTTGGCTAGCACGGCCTCCGCGCCGACCCAGGCGACGCCGTCCAAGGCGTAAACGCCGGCCGTCTGCGGCCCCGGCACGTACCCTCGGCCTTCGCTCACGATGACCACGTGGCCGCGCGGGTGCGCGGCCCACCAGCGCAGCAGCCCCGTCGGCAAGGGGTTGAGTTGGCGCAGCAAGGCTTTGAGGAGCGTGCCGGGCGAATGGGCGTGCGCGCCGGGAAAGGCGTGCAATTTGTCGGAGAGAAGGGCGCGCAGCGCCGCGTTGCGCTCCCGCATATGCGTAGAGGAGGATGAAGGCATGGGCAAGTTGGTTGACTTCTTGGCTGGCATCGTGACCGGCACCTTGGTCGGTGGGGCCATCGGCCTCCTCCTGGCGCCCCAGCCGGGCAAAGAGGTGCGGCAACGCCTCCGTTCGCGCCTGGAAGAGATCATTGAAGAAGGCAAGAAGGCTGCCGCCGAGCGCCGCGCCGAGCTGGAGGCGGAGCTGGCCGAGGCCAAAAAATTCCGTTCAGGCCCTTCGGCTTAAGTTTGGCAATGCGGGCAGAAGTGGGTGCTTCGCCCGCCCAGAACGATGCGCGCGATGGGCGTCCGACAGCGCGGGCAGGGCAAGCCCGACTTGCGAAAGACGGCAAGCCGCACGGCGTGTCCTCCCTGGGAACCGTCCGGGCGGCGATATGAATCCAAACTGGTCCCGCCGTCGGCGATGGCTTCCGCGAGCACGCGCTGGATGGCCGTGTGCAGCCGTCGGACCTCCGACGGGGTCAGGCTTTTTCCCGGCCGCCGCGGATGGATGCCGGCGTAGAAAAGGGCCTCATCGGCGTAGATGTTGCCGAGGCCCGCGACGAGGCGTTGGTCAAGGAGGAGCGACTTGACCGGCGCGGCGCGCCGGCCTAGTTGCCTCTGCAACACCTCTGGCGTGAAGGCGCCGGCCAACGGCTCCGGCCCCAAGCGGCCCAAGACCTCCTCCGGGTCCGCCACAAGGTAGGCCCGCCCGAATTTGCGCGCGTCGCGGAAGCGCAGGTCGCACCCGTTGTCCAGCGCGAAGACCAGGCGAGCGTGCTGGGGCAAGGGCTCAGCGGAGCGAACGATCCCCAGGTGGCCGGTCATGCGCAGGTGGATGATGAGGGTATCGCCTCCATCCAGTGGGAACAAGAGGAATTTGCCTCGCCGTCCTGTGCCCAGGATGCGCCGGCCCTGTAGGCGGCGCGCGAACTCAGGCGGCGACGGCGTGGCGACCGCGCCCTCCCATAAGATGTGCACATCTATCACGCGACGGCCGAGAAGGCCGGGCTTGATCTCGTTTGCCGTCGTTTCTACTTCCGGAAGTTCGGGCATCGGGCTTTCTGCCGGCTGTGGAGTGCGCGCTTCGCATTGTAGCACAGGGAAGGCGAGGGAGCAACCGCGTGGGGGAGTTGGGTGATATGATGCAGGTCATACCCATCTCACCCGTTTCGGGTTAGAATGTATGCGACTTCCCGAATGTGTGCGGCAGGAGCAGCCCGAGGGCAGTGAAGGCCTAGCGGGGCAACAGGCGCCCAAGCCAACCCTTTCGTGAAGGAGGACCGAGCGATGAACGCCTTCATCAAGTTCATGGCATCCCCCGTCGGTAGGGTCGTGCGCATCGTAGTGGGCATCCTTCTCATCGCCATCGGCCTGTGGGCGGTGAAAGGCACTGCCGGCATCATCCTCGCGATCATCGGCCTCGTGCCCTTGGCGGCGGGCGTGTTTGATTTCTGCCTGATTGCGCCCTTGTTTGGCGCGCCGTTCAGCGGCTCCAAGATTCGCGGCGCCAAATAACCTCGTCGGCTCCTGACCGGGTGGAGGGGACTTATTTGACCAACATAAATGCGGATTTACGCATATTTTATCATGAACGACCTAGTTTACGAGCAATCAGCCCAGTACTTTAAAGCGTTGGCCCATCCGGCGCGTTTGCGCATCCTCGTCGCCCTACGCTACGGCGAGCAGTGCGTCTGTCACCTGGAGGCCCTGTTGAACAAGCCGCAAGCCTACGTATCGCAGCAGTTGGCCATCCTGCGCGAGGCCGGCCTGGTGCAGGATCGCAAGGAAGGTCAGCGGGTCTATTACGCTATCACCGACCGACGCCTGCTGCCGATCCTGGATGAGTTCCTGGGCGAGGTGTGGTCGCGTGCGCCAATGTACGAGCGACTCCCTACCTGCCGCTGCCCGGCTTGCCGGACGGCTATGGCGGCGTAGGGGACGCACGGAGGTAGATACATGCCTGGCGGCCGCAAAGAGCGGCCTTTTTGGGGCGCGCGATCCATGCAGGAATCTTAATAGATTTGAGGAGGTATCTGCTCATGTTACATATCAAGGTGTTGGGGCCCGGTTGCCCAAACTGCCAGCGGTTGGAGCAGTTGGCGAAGGGCGTCGTGGAAGAGTTGGGGTTGGAGGCGACCTTTCAGAAGGTAACCCGCTGGGACGAGATCATGAAGTACAACATCTTTGCCACGCCGGGCCTCGTGGTGAATGGGAAGGTGGTGTGCAGCGGTCGCATACCCACCAAGGCCGAGGTCACCACCTGGCTGACGACGGCGGAGATGGAATCCGCCTAAGCGAGGGGAGATGGGCAAGAAGGGGATCACGTTGATCTTGGATGACGGCGAACTGCAAGAACTCTACCGCATCATCCTGGACGACGATCGGGAGGCCGCCCTGGCCTTCATCAAGGAGCGTCTGCGCTCTCCGCTTCTGGAGGCGCTGGAGGGCGGCTGCAAGGTGCTGATAGAGGTGCCCGGGGCGGGCATCCGTCAGGTGAGCGGGCAACAGATCACCGGCAAGGGCGGGCTACGATGAGCGATGTGCTAGTAGAAGGGATCGCCCTGGTGCGCACGATGCCTTGCCTGGCGGAGCCCGGCAAGATCATCGTCGTGGGGAAACCAGATCATCCCATCGCCGAGGTGGCGCCGTTCCTCAACGCGCTCCTGCCCAACGTGATCACCTACAACCCGGGCACGGGGGTAATGACGCTGCGGCGCAAGCCCGGCTTCATCACCCTTTACCCCGATCAGGTGATGATCACCCAGGTGAAGGATGTGGAGGAAGGGTTGGAACTCTTGGCCGCGCTGCGGGACCTGCTGAATCAGGTGTGGGAGAGGCGAGAGGAGATCGCGCCGCGCGCGGCCCCCCGCCGTCAGGCAAGGCCGCTGGATGTCTACGCCCTCTTGCCGGGCACCAATTGCCGGGCCTGCGGTGAGGCTACCTGCATGGCTTTTGCCTTCGCCCTCATCCAGAGCCAGCGCCGGCCGGAGGAGTGCCCATCGCTGAACGACGAACGTTTCATTGGACAACGCCAGACGCTGGACGAACTATTGGGCATCTCTTGACCACGAACATCGCACATTGAGGAGGCATCACGATCATGGAACAAACCGCCGCCGTCACCATTACCGAAAAGCAGAACGTCTTGGGACGATTATCTCTCTTAGACCGCTTCCTCACCCTGTGGATATTTCTTGCCATGGGGGCAGGAATCGGCATCGGCTATTTCTTCCCTGCCGTGAATGCCTGGATCGGCGGGCTTCAGGTGGGGACGACCTCCATCCCCATCGCCATCGGCCTGATCCTGATGATGTATCCGCCGTTGGCGAAGGTGCGATACGAGGAGATGGGGCGCGTCTTCCGCAAGCCGAAACTCCTCGCGTTCTCCCTCTTGCAAAATTGGGTCGTCGGCCCCCTCTTGATGTTCGTTTTGGCGATCCTCTTCCTGCGGGACCATCCGGAGTACATGATCGGGGTGATCCTGGTGGGCTTGGCCCGCTGTATCGCCATGGTTATCGTCTGGAACGAACTGGCCGGGGGCGACCGGGAGTTAGCCGTTGGCCTGGTGGCCTTCAACGCCGTCTTCCAGGTGCTCTTCTACGCGGTGTATATCTGGTTCTTCATCACCTTCCTGCTGACGCGCCTGGGGCTGGTGGCGGGGTTGAACGTGCAGATCTCCATGGCCGAGGCGGCCAAGACGGTTTTCATTTACCTGGGCATCCCCTTCCTCGGAGGCGTGATCACCCGCTTCTCTTTGTTGCGGTGGAAGGGGCGAGAATGGTTTGAGACGGTCTTTGCGCCCCGCATCAGCCCGGTGACGCTGGTCGCGCTCCTCTTCACCATCGTAGTGATGTTCTCGCTGAAGGGCGAGTACATCGTGCAACTCCCGCTCCACGTGGTGCGGGTCGCGATCCCGCTGGTCTGCTACTTCTTCCTGATGTGGTTTGCGACCTTCTTCGTGGTGCGCCGGATGGGGGCCTCTTACGGCGAGACCACCGCGGTTTCTTTCACCGCCGCCAGCAACGATTTTGAGTTGGCGATCGCCGTGGCGGTGGCGATCTTCGGCCTCAATTCCGGCCAGGCCTTCGCCACGGTGATCGGGCCC
>DAOTYP010000040.1:0-6505 GCA_034434975.1 Anaerolineae bacterium
CGCGAACGCCCACGCGCACCCCTACCGCTACGCCCGCGCTGAGCCCTACCCCTGCCACCGGCACCCTGGAAGGCCTGGTGTTTTGGGACTGGAACGGCGACGGGGAATACATGCCCGGCGAAGACCCCTTGGCCGGCGCCACGATCATCGTCCAGCGCGAGGGGGTGGCCGTGCGCCGATGGGTGACGGATGAGGACGGCGAGTTCCGCTTCGCCAACCTGGAGCCGGGCAACTACGAGGTCTTTGAGATAGCACCGGAAGGCTACACCTCTATTGATAACCTGGTGCACGCGGTGGTGGTCGCGAACCAGGTCACCGTCGTTCGCTTTGCCAACTACCTCGCCGCCACGCCGACGCCGACCGTCCAGAGGCCCGCTAGCCCAACGCCGACCTCCTCACCCACGGCGAACGTGACGCCGACCCCGACCCCCACCCGCTCGCCGTTGGGTGGCCAGGTGGCGGGGATCGTCTGGTTAGATTTGAACAACGACGGCCAGTGGGACGGCCAAGAGCCGCCGATAGAGGGCGCGACCGTTCGCTTAAGCGACCGGTATGAGACCCTGATTGGCGTGCGCGTTACAGGTGCCGACGGCGCGTATGCATTCCAGGACGTACCGCCCGGCCTCTACACGGTCCAAATTGCAAGCCCGCCAGGGCTACGCACCGTGTCCAACAACAGCGCGCAGGTTGTCGTTGCGACCGGCAGGACCATCAATGTGCACTTCGGTCTCCTACCTGCCTCCACTTTCTATCTGCCGCTCGTGGCTAAGGAAAGGCTGTAGCCGTTTCTCCAGTGGTGGACGCGACCGGTCCGCGCCCTCGTATCGGAAAGGCAGCAACGGCGTTTACACATGTTGAGAAAGCCTGGCCTTTTCCTCAAGAGCATGCACAAGCCTTGACGCAGGCGCGCTTTGCTGCTAAACTGTGGCTGGGCATAGACGAACGTCGTCGTGCTACACAGGCCGCGCCAAGCCGGCCATGAGGAACCGCCTCATGACCCGACGCCTACCATTGGGCATCGCCTTGTGCATACTGCTCCTGATCCCCCTCTTGCGCGCGGCCGCGCAGGGTTCATCCGTGCCCACGGGATCTGAGAGCCCCCAACAGACAAACCTGGTGCCCGACGGCGCGCGGCCGGGGTACTACGTCATCGGCAGCGTCAGCCTAGATCCGGCTCGCTATCCCATCGCGGGCGACCTGGCCTACTGGCATTGGGCCGTCGCCCACATCGGCCCCGGCCAGTTCAACTGGGCTCCCTTTGATGCCTACCTGAACGAACACACGATCGGTGGCAAGAAGGTCGCCTTTGCCATCACCCCCTATGAGGGAATCTACAACGGCGGCGTGATCGCCATGCCCGATTGGGCCGAGGTGGTGGGCCCGCCCGGCGATGACAACGCCACAGTCCTCGTGGCCTCAGACGGCTGGCGCGTCCCCAAATACTGGTCCAGAGGCTACCTGAACAAGTATGCCGAGTTCGTGCGTGCCTTCGGCCAACGTTACCGCAACGACCCGCGCCTGGAGTGGGTCGGCATCGGTACGGGGATGTATGGCGAGACGATACCGGCCGACAACATCCACGATCCGCTCCTCCAACAGCAAGGCCTCACCTCCGCCCGCTGGATAGAGACGGTCAACATCATCACGGACCTCTACATCCAAGCCTTCTCCGAGAACGGCGTCCTCAAGAAGAAACTCCTCTTGCAGAACGGGCCTTTCTATCTGAACGCCAGCGAGCGTGCTGCCTTCTCCGCCTATGCTGCCGAGCGCGGCGTAGGCCTTTCCGTCAACGTCCTCTTCACCGACGGCAACAACCTGGTGCGCAAAGACGACCCCACTTGCCCCAACTGTGGCCAATACGATCCCCTGATCCAGTACTGGAACCGCGTGCCCATCGCCTTTGAGATGTATCTGACCACGCTCCCTACCCCCAACGACTTCTATTGGGGCATGTTCAACGCCTTGGACAAGCACGCGGACTACGCCCGCCTCAGGCGACAATTCCTGGTCAACGACGGTTCCGGCCAAGATCGCCCGGATTTCCTGCAACTGATGCACTACTTCGCCCCCTTCTTCGGCGCGAAACTGAGCAACACCCCTTCCGTATGGGTGGTGATGCGCGAGCACCGCAACCCCTACACCTACGGCGTCTTCAACACGGAATATCAGAGCTTCTACCCCCAGTGGGGCAACTACAGTTTCTGGCTGTATCAGGATGACTCCGTCCCCGGTGGCAAGACCGTGCCGGAGACGAACGATCCAGATGTAACCGACCTGAAAGACAACTACGCCCCCTACAACCCCGCGCTCCCGCCGGGGCGAGAATGTTGGGTCTGTCGCCGCACAGACCAGCGCACCGGCAACCCCTACATGTTCTTCAAAGTGGATGACGGTTACATTAAAGGCGGCACGAACACCGTAACCATCCAGGTCATCTACTGGGATAACGGCACCGATCGTTGGCTCCTCACCTACGACTCCACGTCGGGCAGCAAGGACGCGATCCCCCAAGGGAGCAGCAACCGTTGGGTGCAGAAAACCAACACCCGCGCTTGGAAGACCGCCACCTTCGTCATCACCGACGCCCGCTTCAACAACTCCTTAGCCGGCGGCAGCGATTTCCTCATCTCCAGCAACAACGACGGCGACGAGTGGATCCACTTCGTGAGCGTCGCGAAGGGAAGCGGCGGTTACCCTCCGCCGCCGACGCCGGTGGCCACTTCTACCCCTACCCGCACGCCGACCCGCCCTGTCCAGCCTACGCCCACCATCACGCCAACGCCGACGCCTTTGCCCCCGGGCGTGAACCGCGTCATCCTGCAACAGGGCGCGAACGGCTACAGCGGGGCGCGCGACGTGCACCTGGACCGGTACCAGCCCGACGTGGCCCGTGGGAGCGCGACCAACCTCTACTTGTTCATCAACGACGTTGACCTGGAAGCCAGATCCATCCTCATAGACTTTGACCTGAGCAGCCTCCGCCTCCCTCCTTATACGCAAATCCTGGGCGCGACGCTGCAACTCTACCAGCACCGCCACGACGGCAGCGGCGCGTTGGCCGTGCCCGCCTACGCGATGGTTCGTCCCTGGTCAGAATACCAGGCCACCTGGAAGCAGGCGAGCGCTGGCGTGTCATGGGGAAGCCCCGGCGCGAACTCCGCTTCCGACCGCCAGACCGTCGGCACTTCCCCTCTCGTCATTGGGCCAGGGCTTGGTTGGAAGGGTTGGGATGTAACGAGCATCGTGCAGGAATGGGTACGCAACCCAGGCGCCCAGCAGGGGATCAAGTTACAAGCCGAGGGTGACCCGTCGGGCGACACCGTCGCTTGGTTTTACGCCAACGAATACGCGGTGGATCCCTCCCTGCGCCCCAAACTGGAACTCATCTTCATGATCCCCACGCCTACGCCGACGCCAAGCCCTACCCCGACCGCCACACCCACGCGCGCGGGCACCCCCACGCCGCCAGGCACACCGCCGCCCTACGCCACCCACGTCGTGTACCAACAGGGAACCTCCGGCTACAGCGGCGGGCGCGACGCGCACATGGAACGATACAACCCCGAGACCGCGCGAGGCAACGCCAGCAACCTTTACTTGGAAGTAGACCCCCCCTCCGTAGAGGCGCGCTCCATCCTGGTAGATTTCACCGACCTCAACCTGCCGCCCAACGCCGTCATCTCCCTGGCGCTCCTGCAACTCTACCAGCACACGCGAACCGGCAGCGGCACCCTCGTGGCCAGCGCCTACCCTGTCCATCGCCCGTGGGTGGAGTCGGAGGTGACATGGACGCGCGCAAGCGGCAGCACCGACGCGCCCATCCGTTGGGACCTCCCCGGCGCGAACGGCGTGCCCGGGGACCGAGGCGCGACGCCGGCCGACGTGCGGGTGGTGAGCGGAGCCGTCGGTTGGAAGGAATGGAATGTAACGAGCATCGTGCAGGAATGGGTGCGTAACCCTGGCGCCCAACGGGGCATCAAATTGCAGGCAGGAGGCACCACCTCCGACCAGACCTTCGCCTACTTCTACTCCAACCAGACCACGACCCAACCGAGCCTACGCCCTAAGTTGGAAATCTGGTACTTTGTGCCCACGCCGACCCCAACGGCAACGCCCACGCACAGCCCTACGCCGACGGCCACTCCCACGCGCACATCCTTGGCCACCACCGCGACGCCCACCGTCCCGCCTAACGCGACGGTCGTCACCTACCAACAAGGGATCAACGGCTACACCGCGGGGCGCGACACCTACCTAGATCGGTACAACCCTAACAACGCTCGCGGCGACCGCAGCAACATCTACCTGCAACTAGAGCCTGGAGATGTGGAAGGCCGCTCCATCCTCTTGGATTTCGGCTCTCTGAACCTACCCAACAACGCCATCATCGCTCGCGCGCAAGTGTACCTCTATCAACACACGCGCTTCGGCTCAAGCACCGTCACTGTGCAAGCCTTCGCTCTGAGCCGAGCCTGGACCGAATATGAAGCGACGTGGAACCAGGCTAACGCGAGCACCCCTTGGGACATACCGGGGGCCAACGGCATCCCGGGCGACCGCAGCGAGATCCCTGCCAGCACCACCGTCCTAAGCCGGGAAAACGGCTGGAAGGCGTTTGATGTAACCAGCATCGTTCAGGAGTGGACGCGCAACCCTTCCCTACAGCGCGGTCTGAAACTCCAGACTGGCGGCACACCTGCCGACAGCACCTTCTTGTACTTCTATGCCAATCAGAACAACGATTACCCAGACCGGCGCCCGAAGTTAGAGGTCGCCTACCTCCTGCCGACGCCCACGCCGACCGCGACACCGACCTCCACACCCACGCCGACGCCCACGCGCACGCCCACCCCCACACGCACACCTACCTTGACGCCATCTCCCAGCCCAACGCCCACCGCCACCGGCACGCCTTCCGCCCTGGTGCGCGTCTACCAACAAGGCACGGATAACTATACCGGCGCGCGCGATGCGCACCTGGACCGCTACCGGGCAACCGAGGCACGCGGGAGCGCGACCAACCTCTACCTGCAAATTGACAACAACCTAGAGACGCGCTGCACCCTCCTTGACTTTGACATCTCCGACCTCCCTCCTTCCGCTCAAATCATCAGGGCCGTGCTGTATCTGTATCAGAACCAGCGCACCGGCACGGCCAACCTCTTCGCGTACGCCTACGCCTTGAATCGGGCTTGGAACGAGTATGAGGTAACCTGGAACGAGGTGCGCCCCTTCTTGCCCTGGGTCTCACCAGGCGCAAACGGCGTGCCCGGCGACCGCAGCGGGGAGCCAGCCAGCGTAACCTTGGTTGGCACGGACGTCGGCTGGCAGAGTTTTGACGTGACCGGCATCGTGCAGCGGTGGCATGCGGAGCCGAGCCGCCACTTCGGCCTCAAACTGATGCCGAACGGCCAATCCAGCATCACATCCTACTTCTACGCCAAAGAGGCGCCGGCCACATCCCTCCGCCCCCGACTGGAGGTCTTCTATATCGTCCCCACGCCGACCCCGACCGCCACGCCGACGCCCACCGCCACGATCTCTCCCACGCCCACCGTGACGCCGACGATCACCCCTACACCGACGGCGACCAGCACGCCCACCGACACGCCCACCCCTACAGACACGCCGACACCCACTGCCACGCCGACCCCGCAAGCCGGTCGCGTCACCGGCATCGTCTTTGTCGACCTGAATCAGAACCTTCTGTGGGATGTCGGCGAGCCTCGCCTGGAAGGCGTCGCCGTTCGGGTACATCAGAACGGCAACCTGGTAGACGAGAAAGTAACGGGCGCGGACGGCACCTACGACTTCCCGGCTCTCCTACCCGGCCTCTACCGCCTGGAAGCGAGCAACGTGCCAGGATATGTGCTCACGGTTGATTCAGCGTGGGTGTTCGTCTTTTCACAGGCTACCGTCGTCCAACATTTCATCGCCGAGCCGGAGGGGACGCCCACGCCCACGCCGACCGCCACGCCTCCTCCCGGCCGCATAGAAGGCCTAGTCTACTGGGACGTGAACACGGATGGCGCGTACCAACCGGGGGAAGACCCGGTAGAGGGCACGCGGATCCAACTCATACAAGAGGGGCGACCGCTGCGCTCATGGACGACGGACGCGGACGGCACGTTCGTCTTCGCCGCCCTCGCGCCGGGCACGTACGAGATCGTCGCGGATGATCCTCCGGGCTACATCCTCGGCCTGCGTCGGGTCATTGCCGAGGTTTTGCCGGGCAGCACCGTTCAGATCTACCTTCCCGCCTATCGCACGGTGGAGACGCCGACGCCTACCCCTAACCCGTTGCACACGCCGACGCCTACCCCTACGCCGACGGCTACCGCCACCCCGACGCCCTGGTGCTGCTTCACCGCAACGCCCACACCCACGCCTGGGCCTAGCCCTACCCCGACGCCGACCCCTTTGCCTGGCATCATCTCAGGACTCGTATGGGAAGATGCCGACGGCAACGGCAACCCCGACGACGGCGAGGCCCCTCTGGCCGGCG
>DAOTYP010000041.1:0-23745 GCA_034434975.1 Anaerolineae bacterium
AGGAAACGCCGGTCGTTGTAGGTCACGTAGAGGCTGAAGCGATCCCGGCCCGGATAAGCGGTGAGGAGGTCGTACAATTCGCCCAACCGACGCTGCACCTCCGCCAGAGGGCCGACGGCGCGCACGGTGATGTGCAGGTGACGCACCACGTCGTCTGCAGACGCATCGCCAGGGCCTTGGGGGGCCGCGACCAACGCGCCCGCGAGCGCATCGGGCTGCGATGGTGCGGCAGGCGCAGAGGGTGTAGCCACCGTTTGCGCTGGCTGAGAGGAAGCGACCAGTGGCGGCGCCTCGGCCAGCCAGGGCGGCTCTGCAGGGCCATCCCTAAGGTCTGCCAACGCCGCATTCTCCTCGCTCTCCTCCTCAGGAACCGCCGCCAAGCCGGTTGGATAGTCCGCGGTAAAGGTTTCCACAGAGGGCGGCAGCGCGCCCACATCGTATCCGTTGTGCCCTCCTCGCTGACCGTTGGTGCCGTCCACGGGCCGCGCGATCTTGTAATCGGTCTGGATTGTGTCTGCGAGGATCTTGGGCTCGCGGCCTTTCACGTCCACCTTGCCCTTCACGATGATCAGGCGCTCCGGCTGCAAGATCTCCTTCACCTCGGCATAGAGGCGCGGGAAGACGATGACCTCAATGGTTCCTTGCAAGTCCTCCAACAGCACGAAGGCCATCGCCTCGTTCTTCTTGGTGAAGGTCCGACGGACGGAGACCACCATGCCCGCGAGGATGACCCGTTGCTCGGCCATCTCCTCGGTGATCTGGCCGGAGTAAGCGGTTACTATCCGCTGCAGATCGGCGATGTACGGCTGCAACGGGTGCGCGGAGATGTAAACGCCGACCAATTCCTTCTCCCAGGCGAGGATCTCTTTGCGCTTCGCCTCCGGCACTGTGGGCAACGGGTGCAGCGAGGAATCGCCGCTGTCCGGGGCCAGGTCAAAGATGAGGAGTTGGCCCACCTCTTTGGCCTGGTGCGATTGGGCGCTGAGGGCGATCATGGGATCTATGAGGCTCAAAAGTTGCGCCCGATGACCGAAGTCATCTAAGGCGCCCACCTTGATGAGGCATTCCAGGGCCCGACGGTTGACCTGGCGCAGGTCTACCCGTCGGCAGAAATCCTCCAGGCTGCGGAAGGGGCCTCCTTCCTCCCGCGCCCGCAGGATGGCGTTCACTGGCCCGTCGCCCACGTTCTTGATCGCACCCAGGCCGAAGCGGATCGCGTGCTGGGCCGAGATCTCAGACCAGAAGCCGGAGAGGGTGGGCACCTCGCCTTCCGTCGGGGCCTCTATCGTTTCTATCGTGAAATCATGCCCGCTGCGATTCACGTCCGGCCGCAACACCTCAATCCCCATCTTGCGGCACTCGGCGATGAGCAACCCCACCTTTTCGGTGTTGTGGCGCTCCACCGTGAGGAGGGCGGTCATGAATTCCACGGGGTAGTGAGCCTTGAGGAAGGCGGTCTGACAGGTGAGGACGGCATAATCGGCCGCGTGGGCCTTGTTGAAGCCGTAGCGGGCGAAGTACTCAATGTCGTCAAAGATCGCCTCTGCGACCTCTTTCGTCATGCCGCTGTGCTTCATCGCCCCGGCGACGAAGGTTTCCCGATGCTTGAGGAGCTTTTCCTTGTCCTTCTTGCCGACGGCGCGGCGCATCAGGTCGGCGTCGCTTGCCGTGTAGCCCGCCAGGTCGCGGGCCATCTGGATGATCTGCTCCTGATAGACGCAGATGCCGTAGGTCTCACCGAGGATGGGCTCCAACTTGGGATGACGGTACGTTACTTCCTCTAGGCCCCGCATCCGCCGAATGTAGGTATCAATGTACTCCATGGGGCCAGGGCGATACAGCGCCAAGGTGGCGACGATGTGCTCAAACTTGCTCGGTTGCATCATCGTCAGCACCCGTCGCATCCCCGCCGACTCCACCTGGAAGACGCCCGTGAC
This sequence comes from Anaerolineae bacterium, assembly GCA_034434975.1. GTDB lineage: Bacteria > Chloroflexota > Anaerolineae > JADYZS01 > JADYZS01 > JADYZS01. The sequence continues at coordinate 1,938 of DAOTYP010000041.1, forward strand.
CTCGCCGCTGGCGAGGAGGGCGAAGGCCTTGGGGTCGTTGACCGGGATGTTCTCCAGGTTGTACTCAATGCCGTAGCGCTGGCGGATCAGTTCGCAGGCGCGGCGCATGATGGTCAAGGTGGCCAGGCCCAGGAAGTCAATCTTCAACAGCCCCAGGGACTCTAGGATCTCAAAGGGGAACTGGGTGACCGCGATGTTGATGTTGTCAGCCTCGTTGCCGTTCTTCGTGGGCCGATGCAGGGGGACGTACTCCACCAAGGGCTTGTCGGAGACGACGACGCCCGCGGCATGGGTGGAGGCGTGGCGCGCCACCCCTTCCAGGCCACGGGCCAGGTCTATCAACCGGCGCACGTAGTCGGTCTTCTCGTACTCTTCCTTCAGTTCGGGCACCTTCTCCAGCGCCTCGGCCAGGGTCACGCCCGGCCCGGCCGGGACCATCTTCGCCAGTCGGTCCACCTCCGGCAAGGGCAGGTCCAGCGCGCGGCCCACATCGCGGATGGCCGCCTTCGCGCCCAATGTCCCGAAGGTGATGATCTGGGCCACGTTCTCGCGGCCATACTTCTCTACGGCATACTGCACCATCTCATAGCGGCGGTCGTCGGGGTAATCCAGGTCCATGTCGGGCATGGTCACGCGGCCGGGGTTGAGGAAGCGCTCAAAGATCAGGTTGTGGGCCAAGGGGTCCAGGTTGGTAATCCCCAAGGTATAGGCCACCACGCTCCCCGCTGCGGAGCCGCGCACGTTCCACCAGATTCCTCGCTGGCGTGCGGCCTGGCTGAGATCCCACACGATCAGGAAGTAGGTGTCAAACCCCATCTGGTGGATGACCTGGAGTTCGTAGTCCAGGCGGGCGCGCACCTCCGGCGTGACCGGATGGTACCGGCGCCGCGCGCCCTCCTCGCACAGGTGGCGCAGGTAGGTCTCCGGCGTGAAGCCCTCCGGCACAGGGAAATGGGGAAGGTGATAGCCTTTGAAGCCGAGGTCTACCTCGCACATCTCGGCGACCCCTCGCGTGTTGCGCAGCGACTCCGGGTGCTCGGCAAAGAGGCTCAGATGGGCCATCTCGGCCGCGCTCTTGAGGTAGTAACTCTTCTCCCCGCTCATGCGCATTCGCCGCGGCTCGCTCACCACCGAGTTGGTGCCGATGCACAGAAGGATGTCCTGCACGTCGGCGTCCTCTCGGCGGACGTAGTGCACATCGTTGGTGGCGAGGAGAGGGATGTCCAGCTCGCGGGAGAGGGAGAGGAGCTCGCGGTTGATGGCGTCCAGTTCCGGTATGCCGTGATCCTGAAGTTCAATGAAGAAGCGTTCGCGTCCGAAGACCTCGCGGTACCACTCGGCGGCGCGGAGGGCCGCCTCGCGCCGGCCGTCCCGCAGAAGGCGGGGGATCTCTGCCGAGCCGCAGCCGGTGGTGCAGATCAGCCCCTCGGCGTGCTTCGCCAGCGCCTCTTTATCCACGCGGGGGTAATAGTAGTATCCTTCTAACTGCGCGAGGGTAGCCAGTTTCAGGAGGTTCTGGTAGCCCGTCTGGTTGTAGGCCAAGAGGAGAAGGTGGTAGGCGCTTCTGTCCAACTTGGGGTCTTGGTCAAAGCGCGAGCGGGGGGCCAGATAGGCCTCGCAGCCGATGATCGGCCTCAGGCCGGCAGCCTTCGCCTCGTTGTGGAACTCCACGACGCCGAACATGGTGCCGTGATCGGTGATGGCGAGGGCGGGCTGCTCCAATTCCACCGCGCGCCGCACCAGATCCTTGATGCGGCTCAAGCCGTCCAAGAGAGAATACTCCGTATGAACGTGCAGATGGACGAAGTCGCTGGTCATAGGCGGCGGGAGAAGGGTCGGGATCGGTAGAAAGGGCGGCCAGCACGCAACGACTAAGCGAACGTGCGCCCTTCCCCCTGATTATACCACACCTTGGCGCGCAAGGCCATCCGTGAGCCGCGCGAGGCTCTTTTTAAGGTCGCGTTCAAGCCCTGCCGCCGGCTCCGTTTTTATTGACTTTCCCGCCCACTCACGTTAAAATGACGCTTGCACGTGAGGAGGTGCCGGATCAGAACGGTATGTTCCGCCAAATGCTGCGCGCCAAGATCCACCGGGCCACGGTAACCGGCGCCGACCTGAACTACATGGGGAGCCTCACCCTGGACGCGGCGTTGCTGGCGACGGCCGGCATCCTTCCCTACGAGCGCGTCCTGGTGGTGGACATAGACAACGGCAACCGCTTTGAGACCTACGCCATCGCCGGGCCGGCCGGCTCCGGCGCGGTGGTGGTGAACGGCGCGGCGGCCCGCCTCGTGCAGAAGGGCGACAAGGTCATCATCATGTCCTTCGCCTACCTGGACGAGCGCGAGGTAGCCAGATGGGAGCCGCGCGTCGTCTTCGTGGACGAAAACAATCGGGTCACCCAAGTGGCGACCGGCAAAGCCGAAATGGAAATCGGGGCGAGCGAAGGCCATTGACCATGAAACTCTCCCTTAGCCGACGACACCCATCCCGACCTGCCTGGAAACCCGGAAAGTACGTCACCCTGCGCAACCTGAGCGATCGCCACATCGTGTTGGAGTTGCCCACCGGCCACTTTCGGCTGGATAAGGGCCGCGCGCACCGCTTCACCGCGGACGTGTTGGAGACGGAAGCGGTGCGCCGGTTGCTAGAGGCCGGCCTGCTCGGCGTAGGGGATTGAGCCATGCCCAAACTGGCCCTGTTGGACGGCTACAGCCTGGCCTTCCGCGCCTTCTACGCGCTCCCGCCGGAGATGACGACGGCGCGCGGGGAGATGACCAACGCGGTGTACGGCTTCACGGCCATGCTCCTGTCCATCCTGAAGGAGGAGCAGCCGGAACACATCGCGGTCGCGTTTGACACCGGCCCTACCTTCCGCCACCAAGAGTTCGCCGACTACAAGAGCACGCGCGCCCGCATGCCCGACGAACTGCGCGCGCAGATCCCTCGCCTGCGCGAGGTGATCGCCGCCTTCAACATCCCCATCTTTGAGATCCAAGGCTTTGAGGCCGACGACCTGCTGGGGACGCTGGCCACCCAGGCTGCGGCCCGCGAGGTGTACACCGTCCTGTGCAGCGGCGACCGCGACCTGTTCCAGTTGGTCGGCCCGCGCATCGTGGTGCGCTACACGCCGGGGGGCCCTCATCCTAAGACCGTTTTATACGATGAAGCCACCTTACGGGCCCGCTACGGCCTCGCGCCCGCGCAACTGGTGGATTTCAAGGCGCTGACGGGCGACAAGTCCGACAACCTCCCCGGCGTCCCCGGCGTCGGCGAGAAAACGGCGATCCAACTGGTGCAAGAGTTCGGCAGCATAGAGGGCCTCTATGCGCACCTGAGCGAGGTAAAGCCGCCGCGCCTGCAGGAAGCGCTGGCCCAGCACCGCGAGCAAGTGTTCCGCAACAAGCGCTTGGCGACCATCGTGGCCCAGGTGCCCAACGTGAACCTGGACCTGGAAGCCTGCCGCACCGCCGATTACGACCGCGAGCGGGTGATGGCCCTCTTCCGCGAGTTGGAGTTCCGCTCGCTGGTGGAGCGCCTGCCGGAAAGCACGCGCTCGGGCCTGCCCCAACAGATGGGCCTCTTTGAAGAGGAGAAGCCGGCGGAGGCGAAAAAAGAGAAGACGACTACCTACCGCCTGGTAGAGGATGAGGCCGCCTTGCGCGAGGTCGCGGCGGCAGCGCGGGCCGCGCCCCTCCTGGCCGTGGACGTGGAGACGACGAGCACCGACCCCATCGGCGGGCGGTTGGTCGGCCTCGCTCTGGGTTGGGGCGAAGGGGAGGCCGCCTACATCCCCGTCGCCCACGAGGGGGCCCGTCAGTTGCCGTGGGAGGTCACGCGGGCCACGCTCAAGCCGATTTTGGAAGATGCCTCCCTCCGCAAGTGCGCGCACAACGGCGGATTTGACATGGCGGTGTTGGCCGAGGCAGGCGTAGAGATGCAGGGGCTCGTTTTTGACACGATGTTGGCCGAATGGCTTTGCGATCCGGCCAGCCGCAACCTGGGTTTGAAGGCGTTGGTCTGGGCGCGCCTGGGTGTGGAGATGACGCCCATTGACGCCCTCATCGGTAAGGGGAAGGCCCAGCGCACCATGGCGCAGGTTCCGCCGGCGCAGGTGGCCGATTACGCCTGCGCGGACGTAGATATGACGCTGCGCCTGGTGCCCGTCTTGCAACGTGAACTGGAGGAGAAGCGACAGACGCGGCTCTTTGCCGAGGTGGAGATGCCGTTGGTGCCCGTCCTGGTCGCCATGGAGCGCGCGGGCGTTCTGCTGGATGTGCCCTACCTGAAGGAGATGGAAGCCGAATTGAGCGAACGGCTGGCCGCCCTGGAGCGCGAGATCTACGACCTGGCGGGCTTCCCTTTCAACATCAATTCCACCCAGCAGTTGGCCGACGTCCTCTTCGGCAAACTGGCTCTCCCCACGCAAGGGCTCCCGCGCACGGCCACCGGCAAGATCAGCACCGCCGCGGACGTGCTGGAGGGCCTGAAGGGGAGGCATCCCATCATTGACCTGATCTTGGAGCATCGGCAGATCAGCAAGTTGCTATCCACCTACGTCCAGGCGCTCCCTGCTTTGGTCAACCCGCGCACGGGCCGGGTGCACACCAGTTTCAACCAGACCGGCTCGGAGACGGGGCGGCTTTCCTCTTCCAACCCCAACTTGCAGAACATCCCCGTGCGCACGGAGTTGGGTCGCCAGGTGCGCAAGGCCTTCATCGCGCCGCCCGGCTGGCGGCTCATCTCCGCCGACTACTCGCAGGTGGAACTTCGCATCCTAGCCCACGTCAGCCAAGACCCGGCCCTCCTGGCCGCGTTCGCTCGCGGCGAGGACGTGCACGCCAGCACCGCCTCGCGCATCTACAACGTCCCCATTGCCCAGGTCACGCCGGAGATGCGGCGCGTCGCCAAGACGACGAACTTCGGCCTGATATACGGCCAGGGCGCGTTCGGCCTCTCTCAGCAGACGGGCATGAGCCAGAGCGAGGCCAGCGATTTCATCGGCAAGTACTTCGCTGCCTATCCGCAGGTGAAGGCGTGGCTGGACCACACCCGCAGCGTCGCCGCGCGCCAGGGCTACGTGGAGACGCTCCTGGGCCGCCGCCGCTATTTTCCCGAACTCCAAGGCAACGCGCGCATCAACTATAACGTGCGCCAGGCGGCGGAGCGCGCGGCCATCAACGCGCCCATCCAAGGGACTGCCGCCGACATCATCAAGATCGCCATGATCCGCCTGCACGCGGCCCTGCGGGAACGCCGCCTTCGCAGCCGCATGATCTTGCAGGTGCACGACGAGTTGGTGCTGGAGGCGCCGGAGGACGAGGTGGAGACGGCGGCGCGCCTGACGAAGGAGACGATGGAAGGGGCCTTCACCCTGGCCGCGCCCTTAAAGGCCGACGTGGCCATAGGCCAAAACTGGGACGAAATGGAGTCGTTTCATTGATCCGAGACGAACTGGCCTCCTTGCTTACCCAGGCAGCGCAGGACGCCCAACGCGCGGGCGCGCTGCCCCCCTTTGACCTGCCGCCGCTCACGGTAGAGCGCCCTAAACAGGCCGGCTACGGCGACTACGCCAGCGCGGCCGCGCTGGCGCTGGCACGTCTGGCGCAAAGGCCGCCCCTTGCCATCGCCCAGGCCATCGTGCAGCACATCCCGCCGACCGACGTGCTGGGCAAGGTGGAGGTCGCGCCGCCCGGCTTCATCAATCTGACGTTGAGCGACGCGTGGCTGGCGCGCCAGGTGGACGCCGTCCTGGCCGCGGGGATGTCCTTCGGGAACCTGGACATCGGCCAAGGGCGCAAGGCGCAAGTGGAGTTCGTCAGCGCCAACCCCACCGGCCCGCTGACCATCGGGCGCACGTGGGGCGCGGTGCTGGGCGATGTCATCGCCAACCTCCTGACCGCCGCAGGCTACCAGGTGACCCGCGAATATTACTTCAACAACGCGGGCCGCCAGATGCGCATCCTGGGCGAATCGGTGCGCGCCCGCTACCTGCAACTGTTGGGCCACGACGCTCCCTTCCCGGATGAAGGGTATCAAGGAGAATACGTCAGCGAGATCGCGCGCGCCATCCTGGCGGCGCACGGCACGGCCTGGGTGGAGGAGGACTGGCGGCCCTTTAAGGAGGCGGCGGAGGCGGCGGTCTTCGCCAACATCCGCGCGACCTTGGAGCGCTTCGGGGTGTTCTTTGACGTCTGGTTCAACGAAAGTTCCCTCTACGAGTCCGGCGAGGTTGAGCGCACCCTCGCCGCCCTGCGCGAGCGGGGGTATGCCTATGATGCCGACGGCGCGGTCTGGTTTCGCGCCACAGCCTTCGGCGCGGAGAAGGATCGCGTCCTGGTGAAATCGTCCGGCGAGCCGACGTACCGCCTCCCGGACATCGCCTACCACGTGAACAAACTGGCGCGCGGCTTTGACCTCATCGTCAACATCTTCGGCGCGGACCACAAGGACGAATATCCCGACGTGATCGCAGGGGTGCGCGCGCTGGGGCTCCCTGCCGACCGCATCCGGGTCATCATCCACCAGTTCATCAACCTGGTGCAGAACGGGAAGCAGGTGCGCATGAGCACCCGCCGCGCCAACTACGTCACGTTGGACGACCTGCTGGACGAAGTCACGGTAACGAATCCGGAGACGGGGATCTCCATCCCCGGCAAGGACCCCGTGCGCTTCATGCTCCTCACCCGCTCGCCCGACAGCCCGATGAATTTTGACCAGGGATTGGCCAAGCGTCAATCCAATGAAAACCCCGTCTATTACGTCCAGTACGCCCACGCGCGCATCGCCAGCATCCTGCGTTATGCCCAAGAAACGGGCGCCATCGGCGACGCGCTCCCCCAGGAAGGGGATGTGAGCCTCTTGACCCACCCCGCCGAGATGGCCCTGATCCGCAAGGTGCTGGAGTTGCCGGAGGTCATTGAGCAAGCCGTAGCCAAGTTGGCGCCGCACCATTTGACCCATTACGCTCAAGACCTCGCCGCGACCTTCCATACGTTTTATCGGGATTGTCGCGTCGTCTCCGCGGAGCCAGCGGACCGCCCCCTCATGCTGGCCCGTCTGAAGTTGGTCGCGGCGACGAAGATCGCCCTGGCCCGGACGTTGGGGCTGATGGGCATGACCGCGCCGGAGCGGATGTGAGTCGGAGTCGGTTCCTCGCCTCGTTCGGTTTCGCCTGGCAAGGGGTCGCGCATGCCTTCCGCAGCCAGCGCAACTTCAGGGTACACACGGCCATCGCGCTCGGCGTGGTGGTTGTGGGATTGGTCGTCGGGCTGGACGCCATCCGTTGGGCCGTCATCGCCCTGACCATCGGCCTCGTCTTCAGCGCGGAGTTGATCAACACGGCTCTGGAGGCGGCGGTAGACCTGGCCTCGGAGGACACGAAGCCGCTGGCGAAGGTAGCGAAGGACATGGCCGCGGGCGCCGTCCTGGTGGCCGCGCTGAGCGCCGTCGTCGTGGGAGCCCTCGTGCTGGGCCCGCCACTGTGGTGCGCGCTGGGCCGGATTCTGAGATGAGGCTAGGAGGTCGTGAAATCCCTTATGGAGATCCCCCGTGCCGAGTATCCCCGACCGCAGTTCGTCCGCCCAGAATGGTTGTGCCTGAACGGCGAGTGGCAATTTGAGATAGATGCAGGCGATAGCGGCCTGGAGCGGGGCCTCCTCCAACGCGAACTGAAGGGCCGCATCCTCGTCCCCTTCTGCCCGGAATCGCCCTTATCCGGCGTCGGCCACACTGACTTCATGAATGCGGTGTGGTACCGGCGCACCGTCGCCATCCCTGAGGCGTGGCGCGGACGGCGGGTGCTCTTGCACTTCCAGGCGGTGGATTACGATGCGACCGTTTGGGTCAACGGCGTGGAGGTTGGGCGACACCGGGGCGGCTTCACCCCTTTCACCTGCGACCTGAGCGGCGTCGCCTCGCCGGGCGAGACGATCACCATCGTCGTGCGGGCGCGCGATGATCATCGGGCGCTCCAACCTCGCGGCAAGCAGTCGCCTCGCTACGCCAACTACAGTTGCCTCTACACCCGCACGACCGGCATTTGGCAGACGGTCTGGCTGGAGCCCGTGCCGGTTTGCGCCTTGCGCCGACCCCGCTTGACGCCCGACGTGGCCAACGGCATGATCCGCCTGGTGCAGCCGATCACCGGCAACCGCCCTGGGCTGCGCCTGCGCGCCACCCTGAGCGACGCCGAAGGCATCGTCTGCGCGGCTTCCTGTCCTGCCGACGTGGACCTGTCGCCTCACCTGGACCTGCCGATCCCTGCAAGCCGTCGGCGGCTGTGGTCGCCGCGCGATCCGCACCTGTACGACCTGCTGATTGAACTGATAGACGCCGACGGCGCGACGCTGGACCGCGCGACCAGTTACGCCGGCCTGCGCAGCGTGGCGATAGACGGTCCGGCGATCAAGATCAACGGCGAGCTGATCTTCCAGCGGTTGGTTTTGGACCAGGGCTATTATCCTGACGGCATCTTGACCGCCCCCAGCGACGAAGCCTTGCGCCGCGACATTGAGTTAAGCCTCGCGGCCGGGTTCAACGGGGCGCGGCTGCATCAGAAGGTCTTTGAGGAACGGTTCCTCTACCACGCCGACCGGCTAGGCTACCTGGTTTGGGGGGAGTTTCCGGATTGGGGCTGGCTTGGCCACGGCCCGGAAGACGATCACGTGCACCCCGGCGTGACCTACGTTGCCCAATGGCTGGAGGTGCTGGAGCGGGACTATTCGCATCCTTGCCTCATCGGCTGGTGTCCTCTGAACGAGACCTACCAGGCCATCTCGGACCGCATCACCACCTTGGACGACGCCACGCGCGCCCTCTTCTTGGCGACGAAGGCGATGGACGGCACCCGGCCGGTGCTGGATGCCTCCGGCTACTCGCATCGCGTGCCGGAGGCCGACGTGTACGATTGCCACGACTACGAGCAGGACGTGGAGACGTTCCGGGCCCATCACGCGGGCCTCGCTGCGGGAAAGCCTTTCTACAACGGCCCGGCAGACCGCCCCTGGTCCATCCTGTACAGGGGGCAGCCGTTCTTCGTCAGCGAGTTCGGCGGCACCTGGTGGCGTCCGGATGCTGAGCCAGGCCAGGATTCATGGGGCTACGGCGAGCCCCCGAGGACGCAGAAGGAGTTTTACCAGCGCTTTGCGGGGTTGTGCGGCGCGCTCCTGGATAACCCGCACCTGTTCGGCTATTGCTACACCCAGTTGACCGACGTCTATCAGGAGCAGAACGGCCTCTTCACCTTTGACCGCCGGCCCAAGTTCGATGTGGACCGTCTCCGGCGCATCCAACAGCGCCCGGCCGCGATAGAGCGCGCCCAGCGCTAGCCGCAGGCTCACTCGTCAAACAGGAAGGTGGATTCGCTGTAGAAGCGAATCTTGTTGGCGTTCGCCCGGTCGCGTATCCACTGTTGTAGCCAAGCCTGCTTCTCCGCGAGGGGCTTATCCTCCAAGAGGAAGGAGAGGGGAAGGTTGATGCGCAGGGCGCGGCCGGGGATGATGTGGCGGGTGATGCCGGTGGGAACCCTGTCACCGTTGCGCGCCAGCGCCATGATGTCGGCAGGACGGTACTTGGGGAAGACCACCAGGGCCGTGATGTCCGGGTGGATGGGGGCCTGCTTGGCAAAGACATCGTTGGACGCGCGGTAGATGCGCGCGCGGCCCTTGTAGGCAGCGACGAGGTCGTTCAGCAGGCGAATGTCGTTGCGACGGCCGGGGCTGCCGTTGTGCACCTGGTAAACGGCGTCGGCGAAGACGATGTAGGCCACCGCATCGCCGATGGCCAAGGCCTCGCGCGCCTCGTCCAGGGTGCTCGGCACCAGGTGCATCCCGGCCACGCGCTCTAAGGCGGCGCTGAACTCCTCACGACGGATCCCCGCCACGACGTGATACCAGGTGTCCAACTCCACGCCGGGATCCTCGTAGCGCACCACCTGCGCCACCACGTGCGGGAAGCCCATCTGCATCAAGGCGGTCACGCGATTGGCCCCGTCCAAAACCACGTAGCGGTCGGTGCCGAGAATGGGGGCCACAACGGGAGGGTTCTTCAGGCGGTTATCCTCGCGCAGTTGCTGGATCAGCCGCGCCACGCGCTGAGGGTCGGCCTCTTCGTGCAGGACCAGTCGGCACAAAGGGAGGACTTGGAGGTCAGGAAGGGCGCGACTATCCCTCTGGCTCATACTGGTTGTACCTTCCTCGCCAATCGTTCAGGCGCACGGCCCACACGTCCTTGAACATGCGGATGGAGTCTCGCACCGGATTCACCTTGGTGTTGGCCCCGTAGCGCCACTCCACGGGAACCTCTCGGATGCGGTAGCCGCGTTTGCGCGCCAGGAAGAGGACCTCCACGTCAAAGCCGGTGACCGCGCCGCCCTTCACCCGCCGCGCGCCCTCGCCGTAGAGTTGCACGCGGCGGAACAGGTCGTGGGCGACCTCGCGACGGAACGCCTTGAACCCGCATTGTGTATCCTGGAAGTCGGCGATCGCCACCCATCGCACCAGGTGGTTGAAAACCCGGCCCATGAGATGCCGATACCAGGGCTCGCCCACGCGGCGGGCTCCCAACCCTTCGCGGCTGCCGATGGCGATGTCCCAACCCGCTTCCAGGTACGAGTGGAGTTTCTCCCATTCCTCTATGGGGGTCGCCAAATCGGCATCCGAGAACAGGATGTAATCGCCCTCCGCCGCCAGCATCCCCGTGCGCACGGTGTAGCCCTTGCCGCGGTGGTCGTTGCGGATCACCCGCATCCGCGCGGGGAGGGTGGTGGCGAACTTTTCCGCGATCTCCGCCGTGCGGTCCTCGCTGCCGTCGTCCACCACGATCACTTCGGCGGGGTAGGGCAGGCGCGCGAGGTAAGCCGCCACGCGCTCCAGCGTGGCCGGCAGCCTGCGCTCCTCGTTGTAGGCAGGGATGACGATGGACAGCCTGGGTCGTATCCTTTGCGTAACGATGTAACGCTCCTGAAAAACCACGGCTGCAGCCGCTACCGTGGCAAGATGATCCATCTCCCCAGCCCTGCCGCGACGATGCCGCCGACCGCCGCGCTGAGGAAGTTCACCAGGTCGTTATCCAGCCAACGCCAGCCCCGCACAAGGACGGTCGCGCGCCCGCAACCGTGCACGCGCCGCTCCGTCTCCTTGCGGCAGTGAGGGCAATGATAGATACCCTGCACCGTAGCGCCTAAGAGGCTATCGGCCAAGGCGCCTGCCAAGCCGCTCATCGTCGCCAAGGGCAAAAGCCACGCGGCGTCCCTCAGGCCGCCGACAGGCGGAACCCAGAGCGAGAGGACGGCGGCCAGGAGGCCGATGAAGGCTGCGCCCGCCAACGCGGCCCCCGTGCCCAGGGGAGAGAGCGCGCCGGAGGTGCCCGCCGGCACAGGCCGGCCCGTCGTGATCAGGCGGGGCAGCGAACGGCTCAGCATGCCGACCTCGGTGGCCCACGTATCCGCGTTGACCGCAGCCATCGCGCCGACGAAGGCGAGGTAGACCTGCGGGCTGGGATGCCAGGCATAAACCGATGCCAAGATCATCCCCCAGCCACCGTTCGCCAGCGTCTGCCCTAGGTCGCGGCGATGTCCCTTTTGAAACTTCTCCGCCAGCGAGGCCTTCTCCCTTTCCCGCCAATGGGAGAGCGCGCTGGAGCCGATGAAAAAACCGACCACCAAGACGCCCCAATCCCAGCCGCCGAGGCCCAAGGTTACCGTGCCCACGAGAGTCGCGCCCAGGAGCCCGGAGGGGGCCAAAGAGCCACGCCGGTAGCCGAGGTAACCGACGATCAGGCTGAGGACGAGCCCGGCCAAGATGCGGGGCAAAGCCATGTCCATTATACCCCAAGTCCCCGCAAGGCCACCAAAGCCAGCACCTGCACCGCCGCCGCGCCGCCCCATAGAAGGTAGGATGCCAGTCGCTGGCGACGATACTGCCAGATTCCCCAGGCGGTGTTCGTCAGCCAGGCGAGGAGGCCCAGCGTTGGCAGGATGAAGAGCGCAGACCGCGTGCCGATGCGGTCCGGCTGCCCTGCCGCGTCAAAGTGGAGCGGCAAGTCGGCAGGGAGGGTCGGGAAACGCCACGACAGCAATCCGAACAACGCCAGGTTCAAGAGAAACCCCGCGCCCAAGAGCCCAAGGCCCAGGCGATCTCGCCAGAGAGGGTAATCTCGCAGAGGGGGGCGGATCGTCAAGGGCCGCCGCACCCGCGCCCTCCCCAGCAGGTGCCGCGCCTGGAGGGCGGCCAGGAAACGCTCCGGCTGCGCGGGCGTCACGCTGTACGCGCCGGCCTCGGTCACCAGCAGGAGATGGGCCGCAGGCGGTTGGGTGGCGAAGGAGCGGACTATGCCGAAGCGCCCGCTTTTGCGTTGGCTCACCCAGGGCGCGGGCCAGTGCCACCATCGCCGCGATCCGTCCGCATCACCCCGCACGATGCGGATGATGTCGCCCATCGGGATGAGGTGTCGCGTCGGCCCCCAAATGATGGTCACACCGTCCCGGTCCACCCAATACTCCAAGGTGAACGCGCCGTAAGTGCGATAGGCGATGTAGGCCAGCAGCGGCAGGCTCAGGAGCACAGCCAAGGCCATGAGGAATGAAACCCCGTCCAGGGGGCGGCGCGCGACCTGCACGGTGAACCAGGCATCCAGGGCTAACAGAGCCAGGCAGACCAAGAGCCCCTGCCAGCCGGTCAAGGAGCGGTGAGGTTTGAAGATCATGCCGTTATCGTCAAGGCGCGGGCGTCGGTTTCTCTCCTCGGCCAACCTTCGCGCCCTCCGGATAAACCGGCTTGCACCAGGCGCGAGGTTGGGGCGCACGACCACGCACCGCGCTGAGGAAAAGTTCGTCCGCGCCGTACGATTCGCTGCGCTCTATCAGCGGCATCTGCAGCTCGCGCGCGGCCAGCGCCATCTTCCCGATGGCTACCTCAGCCCCCAGGTGGCGACCTGCGCCATGAAGGCGCGGTCGGTCATATCCATGTTCAAAGGCGTGACGGAGATGTACCCTTGCGCCAGGGCGCCGATGTCGGTCCCTGCCTCTTCATGGCCCGTCGGGGGGTCTCCGCCGATCCAATAGTAGGGCCTCCCGCGCGGGTCGTCCCGCGCCACCAGGACGTCGCGATAGACGCGCCGGCCCAGCCGCGTCACCTGCACGCCGCGCAGTTGCTCCTCGGGCAAGGGCGGGGCGTTCACGTTCAGGAGGACGTTGGGCGGCAACCCTCGCTGCAGCACCTCCGTGGCCAGGCGCGCGGCGAAGCGCGCGATGGGGCCGAAATCCGGCGGCTGGGTGTCTTTGATGTCCAGCGAGACCGCGATGGCAGGGATGCCGAAGACGACGGCCTCCATCGCGCCGGCCACCGTGCCCGAATACGTGACATCCTGGCCCAGGTTCGGCCCCTGGTTGATGCCGGAGACCACCAGGTCGGGCCGACGGGGGACGAGGCCCAGGAGGGCCAGCGCCACGCAGTCGGAGGGCGCACCGCTGGTCGCGTAAGCCTCCGAGCCATCGGCCAGTGTCACCTTGTCCGCCCGCAGCGGCTTGTGCAGCGTTTTGGTGTGGCCTGCGCCCGACCAGTTATGATCAGGCGCAAAGACGATCACCTCTCCTACCGACGCTAGGGCCTGCTTCAGCGCCAGCAGGCCGGGCGCGTACACGCCGTCGTCGTTGGTGATCAGGATCGTGGGCATGTTTGCTCCTTTTTATCAACCGGCTCGCCGCCAACGTTCAGGCTGCGGCAGGATGGCGATCGGCTCCTCCGGCCACAGCGCGCCGGTCTTGTCTTTTTTCGGCTTATGCTCGTGCATGACCCAGATGCGCAGCTCTTTGCTCTCCTGCACGTTGCCGGCGGCATCGTATGCCCGCACCTTGATGACATGGGTCTCGGTGTAGCCCAAAGTGTCGGAGATGATGGCGCGGCCGTCGGCGAACCGCTGGATCAGGCGCAGGCCTCCGGCCTCGTCGGTTTGGGTGAAGACCTCTGAGACGCGCACCTCTTCCAGGACAAGGGTCCCGTCGGGTTGCGTGACGACCTGGGTTGCCGAGATGACCTGGCCGGGGATGGGGATCGTGTCGGACATGGTGATGGTCCAGCGATGGCTATAAGGCGCGACCGTGTGCGTGCCGAGCAGTTGGCCATCCAGGTAGAACTCCACGCGGTCCATGGCCCAGTCGTCCGTCGCGTCGGCGGTGATGCTGACCCACTCGTCCTTTTCCATGATGTAGAGGTCGCCGTCGCCGGGGTGCAGGATCTCCACGGTGGGCGAGATGTTGTCCACCGTGACCTGCACCGTCGCCGTGCGCAGGCCGCCATCGTGCTGGCTCACGGCCAGGCGCAACGTGTAGAGGCCGTTGAAGGCGGTGGTGTCCCAGTACTCCAGCGGCGCGCCGCCGACGGCGTCGTAGTGCTCCGGCCCGATCTGGGTCCATTGGCCGGGGTTCAGGCCGGGGCCGAACTCCAGCCTGTAGGCGCGGAAGTTGCCTGGGCGTGCGTTCCCGACGATGGGCACCACCCCGCGCACGAAACTGTAGGGCGTGGGCGAGATGATTCCCACCTCGGGGTCGGCAGGGCCCGGGCCGTAGGCGTCGTCGTAGAGGCGCGGCGGCTGCGGGATCCCCTTTTCGCGCACCCAATCGGCTCCTTCCGGCGGGTACACCTCGTAGATGCGCCGCTCCACCAGTTCGCGCGGCGTGTACTCGGTGGCCAACTTGCCCGTCTCTCGGTTGACCTCATAGGCCTGGTAAACCGTGTCGTAGGTTTTGGGTTCGGTGCCGATGACGAACAGTTCCTTCGTCTGCTTCTGGCAATCCGGCGTGGGAAGGAGGCCCGAAGGGACACATACCGTCATCCATACCAAGCCGGGCGGCTCCGTGAAGGGGATGACCGGTTCCTGGCGTCCGGCGTGGTAGTACTCCATGACGTCGTGCCAGATAGGCCCCGCGCCGGCTACCCCCGATACCCGCCCCATAGGCTCCCCCTTCGCGTTCCCCACCCAGACGCCTACGGCTAACTGAGGCGTGTAACCGAGCGTCCAGTTGTCGCGGAAGTCGTCGGTGGTGCCCGTCTTGGCGGCGGCGGGCCGGTCGGAGAGTTTCAAGACGCTGTTGAGGCCGAACATGGGCGCGCGGGCATTGTTGTCGCTCAGGATGTGGGTGATCAGGTAGGTGAAGCGCTCATCGGCCACGCGCTCCGTATCGGGATGATCGTACCTGTAGAGGACGTTGCCGTCCCGATCCACCACCTGCAGGATGGCCACGGGGGCCAGTTTGCGGTAGCCGGGGCGTTGTTGCTCCTCAGGGATGCGCCGGCCCGCCATCACGCCGCCGTTGGCGAGGACACTGAAGGCGTAGGTGTGGTCTAAGAGACGCACCTCGCCCCCGCCCAGGGTCAGGCTGAGGCCGTAGTAGTCCTTGTTGAGGGTGTTGATGCCCAAGCGATGGGCCGTGTCCACCACGTTCTTGACGCCGACCTTGTTCAAGAGCCACACCGCGGGGATGTTGTAGGAGTTGGCCAGGGCCGAGCGGAGGCTGACCGGCCCGTGATACTTGCGGTCGTAGTTCTCCGGCACGTAAGGCGGGTTGGGCGGGTCCAGGAAGACGGTGCGCACGTCCATCACCATCGTGGCCGGGGTGAAGGCCCCTTGCTCAAAGGCGGTCAAGTAGGTGTAGGGCTTGAAGGAAGAACCAGGCTGACGGTCGGCCAGGGCGTTGTTCACCTGGCCGTCTATGCGCTTGTCGTTGTAATCCAGAGAGCCGACCATCGCCAGGATCTCGCCCGTCTGCGGCCGAATGGCGACGACCGCCGCGTTCGTCACAAGGCGATCTATCTTCTTTTCCTCTGCTTCCTTCTGCAATTTGGCGATGTGCTCGCGGGCGATCTGCTCTGCCTTCTTCTGCAGGTCCCAATCTAAGGTCGTGTAGACCTTGAGGCCCCGCTGCCAGATGAAGAAGGGCTTGTCGGGCGTGTTGTACTCCTTCTTCAGCAGGTCCAACACGTAGAGGGAGAAGTGCGGCGCGTCCAGGTAGTTGAAGCGCTCGGTGACCTCCCGACGCACGTTGAGCGGCTCCTTGTAGGCCGCCTCGGCCTCCTCGCGGGTGATGTAACCGGCCTCCACCATGGCGTTGAGGACGAGGCGTTGCCGTTCCTTGGCCTTGGTCGGGTTGTCAATCGGATTCAGGGCCGGATATTGTGGCACCGCAGCCAGCATGGCTGCCTCGGCCAAGGTCAGGTCTTGGGCGTGCTTATTGAAGTAGACGCGCGCCGCCGCCTCAGGGCCGTAGGCGAAGTTGCCGTAGAAGTTGTTGTTCAGGTACCATTCCAGGATCTGGTCTTTGGAGTAGCGGCGCGAGATCTCCAGCGCCAGGATGATCTCCTTGGCCTTGCGGCTGAAGGAGCGGACGTAGCGTTCCTCTGGCGGGATGAGGACGTTCTTGATGAGTTGTTGGGTGATGGAACTGCCGCCCTGCACTTGGGAGCCGCTGAGGGTAGAGACGGCCGCGCGGGCGATGCCGCGCAGGTCTACGCCGGGGTTCTCGTAGAAACTCCGGTCCTCCAGGGCGATGGTCGCCTGCCGCAGCACCGGCGGGATCTCGTCCAACCTCAGATAAGTGCGGTCGCCGCGAAAGGGTCGCGGGTCCGGCACCTCGTAGAGGAGGTGCTGGCCCGTCCGGTCGTAGATCTTGACCGTTTCAAAGGCCTCGTCCTCCTGCCGCCGCTCCAGCGCGGACGAGTCGGGGAGGTTCTGCGCGAAATAGGCATAGACGCCGGCTACGGAGCCGATCACCGAGAAGATCGCCAAGCCGATGGCGACAGCGGTGAGGAGCGTCAGAGCCAGGGCGATGCGCAGGAGGATCGCGCCGGGGCCGGGGCCTGCGGGCCGCCGGCGCCGACGCAGGTGGGCAATCCGTTCCGCGTGGGTCATTGTGCGTTCAACAAAACCAAGGCTGTGGGCAAAAGGACGGGGACGTCTACGGCTCGACCCCGCCTGCTTGATCTATCATAGCCCAAAAGGGACAAAAAGGCAAGCGCGCTCGCGTCCTTGACTTTCGCCCGTTCTCTCGGCTATACTTTCCCCACATGGGCGAGCGCATTCGGATCCTGGATGGGAGCCGTGAGGAACTGAAGGAGCGAGTGATCGCCTGGGACGAGCCTCCCTATCGGGCCGACCAGATATGGCGTTGGCTTCTGCGCGAAGGGGAAACCGACCCCGCGCGCATGACCGACTTGCCGTCCTCGTTGCGCGCCCGCTTGGCCGCGGAAACGATCCTCAACCCGCTCACGCCGATCACGGAGGTCGTCTCACGCGATCGCCTGGCTCGCAAGGTCCTCTTTGCCTTGGCCGACGGCCAGACCATTGAGACCGTCCTCATGCTCTACGATAGGCGGCGAACGGTCTGCATTTCTACCCAGGCGGGCTGCGGCATGGGCTGTCTTTTCTGCGCCACCGGCCTCAGCGGCTTCGCCCGCAACCTGACCCCCGGCGAGGTCGTGGCCCAGGTGCTCCATTTCGCGCGGTGGCTGCGTGATCCGGCAGCCGGCGGGCACGACGCCGCGCCCATCCCTCGGCCTGCGACGATCACCAACGTCGTCGTCATGGGGATGGGCGAGCCTCTCGCCAACTACCAGGCTACCTGGCAGGCGTTGCGCATGTTGACCGACCCCCAAGGCTTCGGCCTGGGCGCGCGCCACATCACCCTGAGCACCGTCGGCCTTGTGCCCGGCATAGACCGGATGGCCGCGGAGCCGTTGCAGGTCGGCCTGGCCGTGAGCCTCCACGCGCCGACGGATGAGTTGCGCAACTACCTGGTTCCCATCAATCGGCGTTACCCCCTCGCGTCGCTCTTGGCTGCCTGCCATCGCTACGTGGAGCGCACGCGCCGACGCATCACCTTTGAGTACGCCCTGATGCACGGCGTCAACGACGAGGTCGCGCAGGCCCGCCAGCTGGCCGATCTGCTGCACGGCCTTCTGTGCCACGTCAACCTCATTCCCCTCAATCCGGTAGAGGGTTCCCCCTTTCAGCCCTCGCCGCCGGCGCGCACGCGCGCCTTCTTAGAGGAGTTGCGGCGCAGGGGGATACCTACCACCCTGCGCTTGCGTCGGGGGATAGAGATTGACGCGGGTTGCGGCCAGCTGCGCCGCCGCGCGGGGCCGGGCGGCGGAAACCCGATCGCCGCTCCGGCCGGCCCGTTTTACTTGGCGTAGTCCACCGCGCGCGTCTCGCGGATCACCGTCACCTTGATCTGGCCGGGATATTCCAGGCTCTCCTCCACCTTCTTGGCGATGCTCTTGGAGAGCTGAATGGTGGCGAGGTCGTCTATCTCCTCGGGCTTGACGATGATGCGAATCTCGCGCCCGGCCTGGATGGCGAAAGACTGGGCCACGCCGGGGAAGGAGTTCGCGATCTCCTCCAAGGCCTGCACGCGCTTGATGTAGGTCTCCAACGATTCTCGCCGCGCGCCGGGCCGCGCGCCGGAGATGGCATCTGCGGCCGCGACGAGGACGGCCTCTATGCTTTGCATTTCCTCCTCGCTGTGGTGCGAGGCGATGATGTTGCACACCTTCGCCGGGACGCCGTAACGGCGGGCGATCTCCGCGCCTACTAAGGCGTGGGGGCCTTCCTGCTCATGGCTGACCGCTTTGCCGATGTCGTGCAGCAGGCCGCCCATCTTGGCAGCCTTCACATCGGCCCCCAGTTCCATCGCCATGATGCCGGCCAGGTGCGCCGTCTCAATCGCGTGGGCGTGCTGGTTCTGGCCGTAGGAGGAACGGAACTTGAGGCGCCCCACCAATTTGACGATCTCGGGATGCAAGCCTTGCAGGCCGGTCTCTATGACGGCCCGCTCCCCTTCCTCGCGGATGATCCGCTCCACCTCTTCGCGCGCCCTCTCCACTTCCTTCTCTATGCGGGCGGGGTGGATGCGTCCGTCCTGCACCAGTTTGCTGAGCGCCATGCGCGCGACCTCGCGGCGCACCGGATCAAAGCAGGAGATCAGGATGGCCTCCGGCGTGTCGTCCACGACCAGGTCTACCCCGGTGGCGTTCTCAATGGCGCGGATGTTGCGGCCCTGGCGACCGATGATGCGGCCCTTCATCTCATCGTTGGGTAACGGCACCGCCGCCACCGTCGTCTCGCTGACCTGATCCGACGCGATCCGTTCAATCGCGAGGGCGATGATCTCCCGCGCCTTCTTCTCGGCCTCCTCGCGGGCCTCGGCTTCCACCTCGCGAATGACGCGGGCCATGTCGTTGCGCGCCTCGGCCTCCACCGCCTGCAAGAGAAGGGCTTTCGCCTCCTCCGAGGTCAGGCCGGAGATCCGCTCCAGTTCAGCCTTGCGCGCCTGCTCCATTTCCTCCAGTTTGTTGAAGCGCTTGTCTAGTTGGCTCTGCCGCTCGTTCAGTCGGCGTTCGCGCTGCTCCAGTTGCTCGGCTTTGCGTTCTATGAACTCCTGCCGCGCCTGGATGCGCTCCTCTATCCGCTGGATCTCCCGTCGCCGCTGATTGATCTCCCGCTCCGCCTCGTCTCTCAGGCGGAGCCCTTCGTCCTTGGCCTTCAGGATGATCTCTTTCGCGTGGGCGTCGGCCTCGGCCAAGATGCTCTCCGCGCGGGCCTGGGCCGATTTCAGTTTGGATTCGCTCTGGTAGCGCTGCAAAACGTAGCCGAGGGCGAAGGCGGTTACGCCTATGATCAGGGCAACGATCAACTCCACCAACCATCCTAATCCGCCCATTCACATCCTCCACTTCCTTCTGCTGGTATGGTCTACGATGATTCCTCATCGTCGGCCTGAGGCGGCGCTGCGCCGCGCTGCTCCTGCCACAGGCGGGCGATCACCTTGTAGGTAACCTGGTAATCAAAGCCGCGGCGGGCCAGGAAGCCGCCCAACCGCCGACGAAACTGGGCGTAATCCAGGTCGCTCAGGCGCGCGGCCCGGGCCCGCGCCGCCTTGTAGGCGCTGGCCTCCGCGTCCACCCCGGCGATGGCCTGAGCGATGGTCTCCTCGTCCAGGCCTTTCTGCCGCAACTCCTGGCGCAACGCGTGAGGAGCGCGAGGGCGCAGCCGTTCCCGCTCCTCCACCCAGGCGCGGGCGAACTCGGCGTCGTCTATCAAGCCACTCTCGCGCAGTCGCTGCACCTCGGCCGCGACCACGTCGGGCGAATGGCCGCGGCCGAGAAGGTAGCGCTCAACCTCGGCGGCGCTGCGGGCGCGATAGCGCAGGTAGCGCAGCGCGTCCTCGTGGGCTTCCTCGCGGGCGTTGCGCTCGCGCAGGGCGGCGATCTCCTCATCGCTGAGGGTCTGGCCACGGCGCAGGCGGGCCGCTTCCAGCAGGGTCAGGCTGAAAGCGCGCTCCCCGTCCAGGTAAACCTCCACCCTCTGCCGATGGCGTCCATGCAGACGCAGAGCCGTGATCGTGCCGGGCATTTTTCCGTCGGGATAACGCAAAAGCCGTGGCGACTACCTGCCACGGCCTCTTCTGGGGCGCAACCTAGCCTCTGGCTTGGCCCTGGAGGGGCCAAGCCCGCGTCGGCTTGCGCCTGATCCTCGCCATGAACGCACAAGCCCTGGACGAGTGAGGGACGATCCTCAGCCAGAGCCCGATCTCTTTAGAAGCCTGGGACGGTATCCGTAGGACACGGCCATGCCCAACCTCCATGCCATTCGGCCTCACCCTGGGATGACGCCCAGGCCTGGACCAGACGACAAACGCGACGAAAAGGGTCGCTCATAACCCCTTTGATAGCAATGGCAGTCCCGTCCGCCTAGGGCGTGCCCGAGGCGAGCGGGGCGGAGGCGGGGTGCAAAGGAAGCCCCGCCGCGATCCGTATTTTGTTCTCAATCTCGCGCGCCAATTCCTGGTTCTGACGCAGCGTCTCCTTGGCGTTCTCGCGACCTTGGCCGAGGCGGGTCTCACCGTACGTGAAGAAAGCGCCTCGCTTCTCTATGACGCCCATGTTCACGCCGGTATCCAACAGGTCGCCTTCGCGCGAGATACCCTGGTTGTATAGGATGTCAAACTCTGCCACACGGAAGGGCGGCGCCACCTTGTTCTTTTTGACGGTGACCCGCGTGCGGTTGCCGACGATCTCCTCTCCCTGCTTGATGGACTCCACCCGGCGCACGTCCAGTCGCACCGAGGCGTAAAACTTGAGGGCCATCCCCCCCGTCGTCGTCTCCGGGCTGCCGAACATGACGCCGATCTTCTGGCGCAACTGGTTGGTGAAGATCAGCGCCGTATTGGAACGCTTGATGGCGCCCGCCAGTTTGCGCAGGGCTTGGCTCATCAGCCGCGCCTGCAAGCCGACCTGGGCCTCGCCCATCTCGCCCTCTATCTCTGCCCTGGGCACCAGCGCGGCCACCGAGTCAATCACCACCACATCCATCGCGCCGCTCCGCACCAACGCCTCCGCGATCTCCAACGCCTGCTCGCCCGTGTCCGGCTGCGAGACGTACAGGTTGTCCACATCCACGCCGCAACGTCGGGCATAGGCCGGATCAAGGGCATGTTCCGTATCTATGAAGGCGGCGACGCCTCCCATCCTCTGGGCTTCGGCGATGATGTGATGGCAGATGGTCGTCTTGCCGGAGGCCTCCGGCCCGTAGATCTCGGTGACGCGCCCGCGCGGGATCCCCCCCACCCCTAGGGCGATGTCCAGCGACAGCGAGCCCGTCGGGATCACCTCCACCGCTAACTGATGGGCCTCCCCCAACTTCATGATCGTCCCCTCGCCGAAGCGCTTGCGCAGCCCGGCCAGGGCGGTTTCCAAGGCCTTCTCACGGCTATCCACCGACATAGGCGGCTGACCTCTCTCATTAACTTAATTTA
>DAOTYP010000042.1:0-10855 GCA_034434975.1 Anaerolineae bacterium
GGACGTACGTCATGCCGGCGACGGCCTGGAAGCGGATGTAGTCCCGATCGCCGGCCGGGTCAAAGGTGTGGCTGGTAGGCGCGTTGTTGGGGATGACCCACGTCGCCTGCGCCGGCGCATCGTCGGGCTCGTACCCATCGGGCGCGCAGGCCGGGCCAGCGCCGGCTGCCCCAGGGGCCTGCAGGAAGAGCGCCCCCACCAACAGCCACGCCCCTATCAGGCCCATCGCCGCTTGGCGAGGTCCTCGTGAGGTGCCCATCTCAGTACTCCCGTTCCCAATCCACCTGGTTCAACAAAGGCTCACCGGCCACATAACGACGCAGATTCTCGGCGAAAAGCTCGCCAACCCGCCGTTCCCACTCCGGCGTGGAGGCGGAGACGTGGGGCGAGATGATGATGTTGTCCAGCCGCCAGAGGGGGCTATCCGACGGCAAAGGCTCCGGTTCCGTCACATCCAATCCCGCGCCGGCAATGCGTCGGGCCTGCAGCGCCTCCGCCAATGCTTCCTGGTCCACGAGCGCCCCGCGCGCGATGTTGATCAGGTAAGCGGTCGGCTTCATGGCGGCCAAAGCCTCTCGGCCGATCAGCCCTCGGTTTTCGTGGGTCAGCGGCGCGGCGAGGACGACCACATCGCACTGCGGCAGCATCGCCAAAAGTTGCCGTGAGGCATACCAGGCGGCGGGGATGGAACCATCCGGATCGCCGATGCCCGGCTCACGCCAGCCCGTATCGGGTGTGCGCCGGCCGGAGCGGGTGCAGGCCAGCACTTTCATACCGAACGTTGCGCCCAACCGGCCGACCTCGCGCCCGATGCTGCCGTAGCCGACAATACCCAACGTCATGCCGCGCAGTTCGGGGGAACGGAACATGCTCCAGGCTTGGCGCGGCCACTCGGCCTTCGCCTGGCACGCGAGGATGAGCGGCACATGACGCACCAGCGCCAGAAGGAGGGCGAACACATGCTCGGCGATGGGCGTGGCGTGCACGCCGCTGGAGGTGGTCACGATGACGGGGCTGTGGCGCACCGGATGGTCCAGGAGGAACTCTACGCCGGCCCATTGCACCTGTAGCCAGCGCAGGCGAGGAAGCCTTTTCAGGTCCGACGGCATCCCCCAGGCCAGGTACATGACCTCTACCGACGCCAAGTCGTCGGGCAGGTCCTGCTCGGTGCGCGCGAACTGCTGCCGGATGCGCAGGCGAGGCGAGATGGCCTGCAACCTCTCCAGTTGGGCGTCGCTGAAACGATACGTGCTGAAGACCTCAATGGTATCCATGCCCTCCTCCCGCCCTGATTATAGCCTAGGCGCACCCTGCAAGCAAGGGCCCTTCTTTCCCATTAGACAACGTCTGGTGAGCGCTGGAGATACGGACCGCGCGGGCGCGAGGGAACTTGCGCGAAAGGGCCGCGAGCATTAGAATGGAAGACGGCCAAAATGACGGAACGTCTCTACTATCAAGACCCTTACATGCGCGCCTTCTCCGCCCGCGTTTTAGATCGGGAGGAGGTTGAGGGGAAGCCGGCGGTGGCGCTGGATCGCTCCGCCTTTTACCCCGGCGGCGGTGGGCAGCCGCCGGATATCGGCACCCTGGCCGGCGTGCGCGTGGTGGAGGCGCGCGAGGACGGAGAGGGACATATCTGGCATCGGCTGGCCGAACCCCTGTCGCTGCCGGCAGGGTCAGAGGTAACGGGCGAGATAGACTGGCCGCGTCGCTTTGACCACATGCAGCAGCACACGGGCCAGCACATCCTCTCCGCTGCCTTCATTCGGGCCGCGGCGGCGGAGACCGTTGCCTTCCATCTGGGCGCCGACTACACGACCATTGACCTGAACCGCACGGGCCTCTCCGCCGCGCAGGTGGACGCGGCCGAGGCGTTGGCCAATGCGGTGGTGGCCGAGAACCGCCCCGTCACGGCCCGCTTCGTCTCGGACGAAGAGGCGGAGCGGATGCCCTTGCGCCGTCCACCCAAGACGGAGGGCCCGATCCGCGTCGTCCAGGTGGCCGACTTTGATTGGTCGGCCTGCGGCGGCACGCACGTGCGCAGCACGGCGGAGGTGGGGCCGATCAAGGTCGTCAAGGTGGAGAAGCGAGGCCCTGAGACGCGCGTGACCTTCCTGTGCGGCGGCCGCGCGTTGGCGGACTACGGGCGCAAGCACCGTTTGGTGCAGGCCCTATCGGATCGCTTCAGCACGGGTGAGAACGACCTCCTCTCCGCCGTAGAACGGCTGGAGGCGGAAGTGCAAGCGCTGCGCAAGGCCCTGCGAGAGGCGGAGCAAGCGCGCGCCGCCGCCGAAGCCGCCACGCTGTGGGCTCAGGCCCCTGAGCGCAACGGCCTCCGCCTGGTGCAGATGATCTATCGGGATCGCTCCGCCGAGGCGGTCAAGGCCCTCGCCTTGGCGCTGCAGGCCCAGGCCAGGTGCGTCGCGCTTCTGGCCTGGATAGGGGCGGACGGTCGGAGCCAACTCACCTTCGCCGCCTCCCCTGGCGTACCAGCCGACATGGGTGCGCTGTTGCGCGCCGTGGTCACGCCTCTGGGCGGGCGAGGGGGCGGACGGGCGGAATGGGCGCAGGGCGGCGTGCCCGCTGCCGGCCAGGTGGAACCGGCCCTGGCGGCGGCCCGCGCGGCGCTGGGGTTCTAGGAGTACAGGTAGCCTATGGTAGAACAGATCGCGCAGGGCATCTACGTAGAGACCGGCTATCGCGGGGCGAACGTGGGGCTACTCCTCACGCGCGAGGGCGGCATCTGCATTGATACGCCGATGATCCCGGAGGAGGCGATGCGCTGGGCCCAAGAGGTGCAGCGCTTGACGAACGGCCGCATCCTTTACGTCATCAACACCGATCACCATCGCGGCCATGTGCTGGGGAATCGCTACTTCCCCGCGCCCGTCATCGCGCACGAACTGGCCTGGAAGGAGATGAAAAGTTACGGCGATAACTTTCGCCAGCGCCTGATGGACTCCTTCAAAAAGGAACCGGCCATTGCCGCGCAGTTCGCCGACCTGCAGATCATCGTCCCCGAGATCACCTTCACCGAGCGCCTGACGTTGGAGCGGGGCGGGCGCACGGTGCGCGTCATCCATATCGGCGGCCACACCCCTGCTACGTCGGTGGTTTACATCCCCGACGAGAAGGTGCTCTTCGCCGGCGACTCGGTCTGGGTGGATCAGCACCCTTACATGGCGCAGGCGGTCTCCAAAGATTGGCTGGACGGCCTGACCTACCTCCGCAAACTGGCGACGGAGAAGATCGTGCCGGGGCATGGCCCCGTCTGCGGGCGAGACGCCACGGAGCGCGTCTCCGAATACATCCGCACGCTGCGCTCGCGCGTGCGGCAATTGCAGCGGGCCGGCCGCACCAAGGCTGAGGTGGCCAGCGCCCTCGTGGCCGAATTGCTCCCCTGGTTCCCCGTGCCGCCTGAGCGCAAACCCAAGATTGAGACGCAAATCAAGGCGGGGATCGGGCGCGTCTACGATGAGTTGCGGGCGACGGGCTCTTGAGGCCGCGCGCGGCGCGGCCTCAATGGCATCGTTGGCTCACCTTCTGACGACAGAAGCCAACGGCTTCTTCATCCCCTGACGGATCGCGTCCTTTTTGTGCATTGCCAAGCCCCTCCTTTACTGTTATAATTCACCCGGCGATGGATGTGATCTTGACCCACGAGCACGCGGATTTTGACGCGTTAGCCTCGCTGCTGGCCGCCGCCAAACTGCACCCGGGCGCGCTGGCCGTTTTGCCGCGCCAGTTGAACCGCAATCTGCAAGAGTTCCTGGCCCTGTACGGGGGCGAGTTCCCTTTCGTCGCGCCCACCGACCTGCCGCGCCAGCGGGTGGAGCGGGTCATCGTCGTAGATACCCAGGCCTTTGCCCCGCCGCGGCGCGTGCCGGACGACGTGCCCGTGCAGATCATAGACCATCACCCTCTGGCCCGTCCTCTGGAGAACGGCTGGAGTTATTGGGGTGAGCCGACCGGCGCGACGACGACGCTCCTGGTAGAGCAAATCGGCCAACAGGGGATTTCCCTCAGCCCCATTGAGGCGACCCTTCTTCTCCTGGGCATCTACGAGGACACCGGCAGCCTCAGTTACCCCACGACCACGCCGCGCGACGTGCGCTGTGCGGCCTGGCTGTTGGAGCAGGGGGCGAGCCTGTCGGTGGTCAACGCCTACTTGCACCATCCCCTCAGCGACGAGCAGAGGGCCCTTTACCAACAGCTGGTAGATCGCAGCGAACCGTATGAGTTCGCAGGCCAGGCGGTCATCATCAGTTCGGCGCGCGCGCCCGATTACGGCGATGAGATCTCTACGCTGGCCCACAAGTTGCGCGACCTGTTTGAGCCGGCCGCGCTCTTCCTCTTGGTGGAACTGGATGATCGCATCCAACTGGTGGCCCGCAGTAGCACCGACGCCATTGATGTAGGCGCCATCGCCGGCGCGCTGGGTGGCGGCGGTCACCCCCGCGCGGCGGCCGCCCTCCTGCGCGGGCTGACGCTGGCCGAGGCGAAGGCGCAATTGATCCACTTGCTAGAGAAGCACGCGAAGCCGCCGGTTACCGTCGCGC
This sequence comes from Anaerolineae bacterium, assembly GCA_034434975.1. GTDB lineage: Bacteria > Chloroflexota > Anaerolineae > JADYZS01 > JADYZS01 > JADYZS01. The sequence goes on from DAOTYP010000042.1 coordinate 4,560, forward strand.
AGATCATGTCCTACGGCGTGCAGACCCTTTCGCCCGATACGACGGTAGCGGACGCGGCCGCGCGCATGCGGCGTTACGGGCACGAGGGCTTTCCTGTGGTGGAGGATGGTCGCATCGTGGGCATGATCACCCGGCGCGAGATAGATCGCGCCCTGCAACACGGCCTTGACCATACGCCCGTTCGTCGCTACATGGCCCAGGGCGAGGTTTTCGTGCGCCCTGAAGACCCGGTCACGAAACTGCAAACGGTGATGACCGAGCAGGGGTGGGGGCAAGTGCCGGTGGTGGGCGACAACGGCGAGATCCTGGGCATCGTGACCCGCACCGACCTCATCAAGTTGTGGAGCGGCGCCGCGCGCGAGCGCCCCTCCGATGTGGCGCGCAAATTGGAGGCCGCGCTCCCTCAGCCGGTCCTCAACCTGTTGCGCCAGGCCAGCGACGCCGCGCGCGAGATGGGCTATCCCCTCTACGTCGTTGGGGGCTTCGTGCGCGATCTCCTCTTGGGGACGCCCACTCTGGACCTGGACCTGGTGGTGGAGGGGGATGCCATCGCGCTGGCGAAGAAACTGGCCGCCGAGCATGGAGGCCGTGTGCGCAGCCACCGGCGCTTCGGGACGGCCAAATGGATCATCAAGGGCGACGGTGCCGGGCCAGACGAGGGCGCGCCTTCTGCATCGGCTGCGGAACTGCAGGCGTTGGATTTCGTGACCGCCCGCACGGAGTTCTACGAGCATCCGACCGCGCTCCCGACGGTGGAGCAAGGCTCCATCAAGTTGGACCTGCATCGGCGTGATTTCACCATCAACACCCTCGCCATTCGGCTGGACGCCGATCACTGGGGCGAGCTCCTGGATTTCTACGGCGGGCGCCGCGACCTGGAACGAGGGCTGATCCGCGTGCTGCATAGCCTCAGTTTCGTGGAGGACCCGACGCGCATCCTACGGGCCGCGCGCCTGGAGGCGCGGCTGAATTTCCGCATGGAGGAGCGGACGGAGCAATTGGTGGCCGACGCGTTGGCCCTGCTGGATCGGGTGAGCGGAGACCGCATCCGCCACGAATTGTATTTGATCCTGGACGAGGCGGAGCCGGAGCGCGCCCTGGCCCGCCTGGACGAACTGGGCGTGCTCCGACGCCTGCATCCTTCCCTCGCCTGCAACGGCTGGGTGGTCCAACGCTTCTCCGCCTTGCGCGAGGCCCTGGCGAGGATCGCCGAGTCGGGGGAGGGCCCTTCCCCCGGCGTGCCGTGGCCGCAGAGCGCGCCGCTGCAGGCCTCGCGACGCGGCATGTATCTGGCGCTGCTCACGTATCGGCTGGAGCCGTCGGCGGTGTCTGCGCTGATGACGCGCCTACGCATCCTGCGCGAGGATCAGAAGGTGGTGGGGGAGGTGCAGACGTTGCGCGCCCGCGAGGGCGCCCTGACGGACAACGGCCTTTCTCCCAGCGGCATCTATCGCCTGCTGGCCGACGTCTCCGACCCGGCCCTGTTGGCCTTCTTCGTCGCCACCGACTCGTGGCTAGCGCAACAACGGATCGGCCAATACCAACGCCAACTGCGTCATGTGCGTCCTCTGTTGGACGGCGCGGCGCTGCGACGCATGGGGATTCCGCCGGGGCCTGTGTATCGGCGCCTCCTGGATGCCTTGCGTACGGCGCGCCTGGAAGGCGCGGTCGCCTCCCTGGCCGAGGAGGAGGCGCTGGTGCGGCGCCTGCTGGCCGAGGAGAAGGCGTCCTCAGGGCGCAAACCGGCAGCCGAATCCGAGTCGCCTGAGGGATTGCCCGCGGCCTCCAACCCCTGAGGAGGAGAGATGAAACCCGACTTCCGTCACCTTGCGACCTTGCTAGGGCGGGCCTTGCTCCTGGAGCCGGAGCCCTATAACGAGTTGCGCGAATCTCCCAACCCTTTTGTGGAGGGGCTCTTCTTGGTGGTAGCCGTTGGCTTGGTCGTGGCCGTCGCCAGCCTGATAGGAAGCATCCTGGCCTGGGCCAGCCTACCTAACATGGCTACCGTCCGGCAGGTCGTCTATGAGAACCTTGTGCGGATGCCGTGGTATCTTCAATGGGAGGAACAGGCAGGGAGCCGCTTCGTGCAGGAGTTCAAGCGTTGGTACGATCTGGGCTGGCAAGTTTCCCCCATCCTTCTCGGCGCGCCCGGCAACCTTCTCTTCTCCCTGGCCAACCTGGTTCTGACGCCTCTGGGCCTTGTCCTTTCCTGGTTGGTGTACGGCGTCCTCGCGCACGTCGTCGCTCGCCTCCTGAAAGGCCGGGCGACTTTGGTACAGACCCTTGGCTGCACGGCTTTGGCCGTCGCGCCGCAACTGCTCAAGATCGCCACCGTGCTTCCTTTCGTGAACGTCGGCGTCGTCGTCGGCGCGTGGACGCTCCTCTGCCAATATCGGGGCCTCAGAGAGGCGCACGCCCTCCCTTGGGGACGGGCTTTCTTGGCTACCGTGTTGCCGGTGCTCGTCCTTTGGCTGCTCATCATCGTGGGCGTGGCAGCGGCGATCCCCTTTGGCCTGACCTTGGTAGGGAGGTCGCAACCATGAAGGCGTTCCTGGCCCGCCTGCGGGGAGTCCTCACGTTGGAGACTGCGGCCTTTGAGGAGATGCGCGACGCGCGCGACGGCATCCGACGCGCGCTTCTTCTCATCGCCGTCATCAGCCTCATCGTCGCTTTCCCCACTTTCGTCGGCGAATTCGTCCAAGGCTGGCGCCCGTTTGATGCGGCCCGCGCCCGCGCGGAGGCCGAGGCGGCCTTGCAGCCCCTCTCGCCGGCCCTGGGGCCTATGCTGGACAACGTGCGGGCAGGGTTGAACATCGGCCTGGAGGTCGCAGCCCTCCCTCCGCGTTTGCCCCGTCCCCTCGCCCATACCTTGCAGGCGTTGGGAAGGTACCTCTCGTCTCCTTTTGCGTGGGTGGGGGGGTGGCTTTCCTACCTCCTGTGGGTAATGCTGGCCGCCAAATTGATGGGCGGCAGGGGAGGGATTCGGCAGATGCTTGCCACCACTTCCCTCTACAGCATCCCCCAAGCGTTGAACGTGCTCGGGTTCGTCCCTTTCCTGGGCCGGGCACTCTGGGTAGTGGCTTTCACGTGGGGGCTCCTCGTTTACGTGAAGGCCGTCGCGGTCGCCAACGACTTTGATTGGAGCAAGGCAGCGTTGGCTACCCTGGCGCCCCTGATCGTCCTTGCCTACGGGCTGGTGGTCGTCACCGGCCTGGCAGGGTTGTGGGGGTGAGGTCGCTAGCCGCGCCGCGCGTTCGCCATGACCGAGTTATTTACCGTTCTCACGCCACCTGAGGCTTGGCGCAGGCTGCGAGAGCATTGGCAGCCGCAGGTCGTCGCCGAGCGCATCCCTACTCAGGATGGGTTGGATCGCGTCTTGGCCGCGTCCCTGGTCGCGCCCCACGACCTTCCTACTTTCCCGCGCGCCACGGTGGACGGCTACGCCGTGCGCGCCGCCGACACCTACGGCGCGTCGGCCAGCCTGCCGGCCTACCTGACCATCGTGGGCGAGGTGGCGATGGGAGAGCGCGCCGACCTGCCCTTAGGCATAGGCCAGGCCGTCGTCGTGCACACGGGCGGCATGATCCCGCCCGGCGCGGACGCGGTGGTCATGGTGGAGCATACCCAGATGATAGACGAGGCCAACCTGGAAGTGTATCGTCCGGTAGCGGTGGGCGAGAACGTCATCCAGGTAGGCGAGGACGTGCGCGCGGGGCAGATGCTCCTCCCCGCGGGCCACCGCCTGCGTCCTCAGGACATCGGCGGGCTGATGGCGCTGGGCCTGACCCAAGTGGAGGTGGCGCGGCGGCCGCGGGTCGCCATCCTCTCGCAGGGGGACGAGGTCGTGCCGCCGGCAGCGGAGCCCGGGCCGGGCCAGGTGCGCGACATCAACAGTTATACGCTGGCTGCGCTGACCCGACGCGCCGGAGGCGATCCGCTCCTCAGGTGGGGCATCCTCCCCGATCGCCTGGAGGCCTTGCAGGCCGCCGCGCGCGCGGCCCACGCGCAGGCCGAGATCGTTGTCTTCACCGCCGGCAGTTCCGTTAGCGTGCGAGACATGACCGCCCGGGTCATCGGCGAGTTGGGCGCGCCGGGCATCCTGACGCATGGGGTCTCGGTCAAGCCCGGCAAGCCAACCATTTTGGCCGTGTGCGACGGCAAACCGGTCTTCGGCCTGCCGGGAAACCCCGTCTCGGCCATGGTCATCTTTCAACTCTTCGTCGTACCGGCCATTGCCCTTCTCCTGGGCACGGAGGCTCCGTTGGAGCGAAGGATCCGCGCGCGCCTGGCGCGCAACATCGCCTCGCAGACGGGCCGTGAGGACTACGTGCCGGTGCGCCTGGAGCAGCGCGGCGGCGAGGTATGGGCTGAGCCGGTCTTCGGCAAGTCCAACCTGATCTACACCTTGGTGCGGGCCGACGGCCTGGTGCGAATCCCGCTGGACAGCAACGGCTTGAGCGAAGGGGAAACGGTAGAGGTGGGGCTGTTCTGAGAGGAAAAGGAACCGCCGGCCTAGGGGACTGGTCTACGTGGAGGCCGTCATGTGCGCGCGCAAAGCCTATCTGGAAGACATCGCGTTGGCGGAGGCGCTGGCTCGCTTCTGGCAAGCCCTGGCGGAGGCAGACGCCCTGGGTCCGCTGGCAGGCGAGTGGGTGCCGGTGGCAGAGGCGCTGGGCCGCGTCACCGCCGCGCCCGTGTGGGCGAAGGTCTCCTCGCCCCATTACCATGCCGCCGCGATGGACGGCTACGCGGTGCGGGCCGCAGACACCTACGGCGCGACGGAGACCGCCCCCCTGCGCCTCCGCTTGGGCGCGCAGGCAACCTACGTGGATACGGGCGATCCCATCCCGCCGGGTTGTGACGCCGTCATCCCGATAGAGCAGGTGCAGGTGCGCGACGGCTGGGTGGAGATTCTCGCCTCGGTTGCGCCCTGGCAGCATGTACGGCCGATGGGCGAGGACATGGTGGCGACGGAACTGGTCTTGCCAGAGAATCACCTGCTGACGCCTGCCGATTTGGGAGCCATCGCCGGCTGCGGCCATGCGGAGGTGCTCGTGCGCCGACGCCCGCGCGTGGCCATCCAGCCGACGGGGACGGAGTTGGTGGCACCGGGGTCTGACCTGCGCCCTGGCGACATCATTGAGTACAACTCCATCGTGCTGGCCGCGCAGGTTACCTCCTGGGGGGCGCAGCCGACGCGCCTTCCGCCGCTCCCCGACGACCGCGGCCTGCTCCGCGGCGCGGTGGAGAAAGCCCTGGCCGATCACGACCTGGTCATCGTCAATGCCGGCTCCTCCGCCGGCTCAGAGGATTACACGGCTGAGGTCGTGGCGGAGTTAGGCCGACTCTTGGTGCACGGCATCGCCATCCGCCCGGGCCATCCGGTCGTCCTCGGCCTGGTCGGGGGGAAGCCGGTCGTCGGCCTTCCAGGTTACCCTGTCTCCGCGGCCCTCACCTCCGAACTGATCGTCAAGCCGCTGGTCTATGCTTGGCTCGGTTTGCGCGAGCCGCGTCGCCCGACGATGCAGGCGACGCTGACGCGCAAGGTCGTCTCCCCCATGGGCGAGGAGGAGTTCCTGCGGGTCAGCCTGGGCCGCGTGGGCGAGCGCGTGGTGGCGACGCCCCTCGGTCGCGGCGCGGGGGTCATCACCTCCCTCGTGCGTGCGGACGGGATCGTGCGTGTCCCGCGCTTTTCCGAGGGCTTTCCGGCGGGCGCGTCGGTCACGGTGGAACTGTTGCGTGCGCCGGAGGAGATAGAGCGTACCATCGTCGCCATCGGCAGCCACGATCTGACGCTAGACCTTCTGGCCAGCCACCTGGCGCGCGTGCGGGGCGGGCCGCGGCTTTCTTCGGCCAACGTGGGCAGCCTAGGTGGCTTGATGGCTTTGCAGCGGAACGAAGCGCACCTGGCCGGCTCGCACCTGCTGGATGAGGAGACAGGCGATTACAACGTCGGCTACATCCGTCGCCTGCTGCCGGGGCGGGCCATCGTCCTCTTGGGGTTCGTCTGGCGACAACAAGGGCTCATGGTGCCGCCGGGCAATCCCAAGGGCATCACCTCTCTGGAAGACCTGCTGCGCGACGACGTGCATTTCGTCAACCGCCAGCGGGGCGCGGGGACGCGCGTCCTTTTGGACTACGAATTGAGGCGGCGCGGGCTAGATGCCGCGCGCATCCGGGGGTATGAGCGCCAGGAGTTCACTCACCTGGCCGTCGCCGCCGCGGTTGCCAGCGGCGCGGCCGACTGCGGGCTGGGCATCCTGGCCGCGGCGCGCGCTTTGGGTCTGGATTTCGTG
>DAOTYP010000043.1:0-3510 GCA_034434975.1 Anaerolineae bacterium
AGGTCCTTTGGGTTGCTGGTGGTTCCATCGGGCCTCTGAGCGTCCAGCAGGCCCTGGAGTGCCTGCGCGGGCACTGGGAGATTGAGAACCGGCTCTACTGGGTGCGCGACGTGAGCTTCTGCGAGGGCCGGCTGCTGGGCCGGGAGGTTGCGCCTGGGCTGAGCACCATTCGCAACCTGGCCCGCAACCTCATCAGGGCGCTGGGGTACCGGTTCGTGGTAGACGCCTTCCGGGCCCTCAGCGCCAGGGCCGACAGGGGCCTGAGCCTCCTCACCAGCCCACAACCATGAAAACTGGAAAGCCCTGCGCTCCCTTGTCAGCGCGTTGACAGGCCGCTGCGTCCGTGATATACTCTTTAAGTAGTCTTATAAATAGAACCTATTTCAAAATAGGCGTTTCTTATGCTAAACTGGGGGCATGAGCAGACACGAACTGACCGACGAACAAGGGGCGATCATCGCACCCCTTATCCCACCCCAGAAACCAGGCCCTGGCCGAAAACGGGCCGATAACCGCAAAGCGCTCAACGGCATCCTCTATGTGCCCAAGACCGGTTGTGCCTGGAAAGATGTGCCAGCGGAATATGGCTCCCCCTCCCCCTGTTGGCGACGGCTGAAGGAGTGGGCCCAGGATGGCACCTGGGAGAGGAGCTAGCGAACCTTGCTCAGCCAGCTGGATGCCCAAGGGAAACCAGAATGGTCGCAAGCCTTTCTGGATGGCAGCTTCGTCCCTGCTAAAAAGGGCCGGTGTAGGCAAGACCCAAGTGGGCAAGGGTTCCAAAGTGATGGTGGTCGCCGATGGCAATGGCCTGCCCATTGGCCTGCATGTGGATAGCGCCCAACTCCACGAACTGACCCTGGCCGAGACGACGCTCTCTACCATCCGCGTCCCTCGGCCGCGGGGACGTCCCAAGGCCCGCCCCAAGGAGCTGGTCGCGGACAAGGCGTATGGACAGCCGGGCGTTTCGCCGGCAGCTGCGTCGGCGAGGCATCAAGCCGACGATTCCCGCCTATGAGCGGCGGAAGCGCATGAAGCCCGAGCGCGGGCGCCCGCTGCGGGTGGGGCCGGGGTATCGCCGGCGTTGGCTGGTGGAACGCTGCTTCGGTTGGATGGACAACTGCCGTCGCTTGGTAGTGCGTTATGATCGTCATGTGCACAGCTACCAGGCGTTCTGCCTCGTTGCCATCATCCTCTGGTGTGTTGACCGAATTCTGAAATAGGTTCTAGTCTTAATCCGAAAGGGATGGTGGCCGTGTGATCTGTGCCCTTTGATGGCCCGTCTTTTTTCTGGCAACGGCGCAGGCTGGGGTGGGCGGAGGCATTCTAAACGGAGTTGGGGGGGCCAGGATGCGATGAAGATCCTGACCGTGAGTGATAAGATAGAGGAAACGTTGTACGGGCCCCAAGTTCGCGCGAACGTGGGACAGGTGGGGCTGATTTTGAGCGCGGGCGACCTTCCCTTCTATTACCTGGATTACCTGGTCAGCATGTTGAACGCCCCCGGCTATTTCGTTTACGGCAATCACGGCCACGAACGCGAGGGAAGCGACGGAGACAATGAAAAACACATCGGCGAGTGCTGGAACTTGGACGGCCGGGTCGTTCGTTTCCGAGGGATCCTGATCGCCGGCCTAGAGGGCTCCGTGCGCTACAACCACTCTAGCCCCTTCCAATACACCCAGACCGAGATGATGGTGAAGGCCCTGGCCCTTGCGCCGCGGCTCCTCCTCAACCGCCTGCGCTACGGTCGCTACTTGGATATCCTGTTGACCCACTCGCCGCCCTTCGGCATCCACGATGGGCCCGATAAGCCGCATCAGGGCTTTCGCGCCTTCCTCTACCTCATGCGCTGGTTCCGGCCTCGCTATCTGATCCACGGCCACCAGCACGTTTACAACCATAAGACGCCGACGCTCACGCGCTACGGCGCGACGACCGTCATCAACACCTACGGGCACAGGATCATTGAATGGCCTTGAAGCGTGCGAGGGGGAAGGTGATCGCGGTTTTCGGTGGGAGCCGGGTAGAGGCAGGGACGCCCGCCTGGGATGAGGCCTATTGCGCGGGGAAAGCGCTGGCCGAGGCGGGCTTCGTCGTCATGAACGGCGGCTACAACGGCGCGATGAGCGCGGTCAGCCAGGGGGCGCGTCAGGCGGGCGGCCGCGTGATCGGCGTGACCTGCGATCTCTTCTCCCACCTGTCTCCCAACCCCTGGCTCACGGAGGAGCGGCGGACCACAACCTTGCATGAGCGGCTCTGGGTCATGACCCAAGAGGCCGACGGCTACCTGGCCCTGCGCGGCAGCATCGGTACGCTGTCGGAACTCACGTTGGCCTGGAGCCTCATCTACACCGGCAGCGTGCCGCCGCGTCCCTTGGTCCTGCTGGGGGAACCCTACCGCCGACTTTTGCAAGCGCTGGCCGAGACGACCTACCTTCGGCCTGAGGAACGGTCGCTGGTGCGGGTGGTGGAGACGGTGGCCGAGGCGGTAGAGGCGTTGCGCTCGCCGACGTACCGGCCATCGCCCAACCCGCGAGGCTGACGCGCGCCCGCGGGCGGTTGCGTGCCATGCGGCTGAGGGCGCTTGGCCAGAGTGAGGGAACTGGTACAGGTCTGTCCACCGTCTGCTCCCTTTCCCGTCGCCCCGACGCCGTCTTCTGGACAGAATTCAAATTTTTGACCCCCAGGGCCGTTGTGGTATAATGAGGTTTGCTATCGCCGGCCTTGGCCGAGGCGAGAGAGTAGGTTTTTCGCGGCTTGCTGCCGGCAGAAAGTAGTTGCCGACGTAGCTCAACAGGCAGAGCAGCCGATTTGTAATCGGCCGGTTGCCGGTTCAACTCCGGCCGTCGGCTTCACGGCGGGCCGGAGAGATGGCGAGGAAGGGGCATCGGAAAGGTTGCCCGAGCGCGTCGTTTTGCTTGCCTGGGCAGGTACCCAAGTGGCCAAAGGGGGCTGACTGTAAATCAGCTGGCGGACGCCTTCGGAGGTTCGAATCCTTCCCTGCCCACCAACCGTTGGCCGATGATCGCTGAGGGGCGCGCCGTCTGATCCGGCGCCCTGTTGTTGGGGCATGCCCTCGTAGCTCAGCCGGTAGAGCACGCCCTTGGTAAGGGCGTGGTCATGGGTTCGAGTCCCATCGAGGGCTCCACCATCCACGCGACTTTTGGGCCGCCCCCGCCCTTGAGGGCGGCCCCTAAATCGCAATTACCAGGAGGCTCACCATGGCGAAGGCGGTTTTTGCGCGGACGAAGCCGCATGTGAACGTTGGGACGATAGGGCATATAGATCATGGGAAGACGACCCTGACGGCGGCGATCACGAAGGTATTGTCGCTGAAGGGGTTGGCGGATTTTCGTCCTTTTGATTCGATTGATAATGCGCCGGAGGAGAAGGCGCGGGGGATCACGATTGCGATTTCGCATGTGGAGTATCAGACGGAGAAGCGGCACTATGCGCATGTGGACTGTCCTGGGCATGCGGACTACATCAAGAACATGATCACGGGTGCGG
>DAOTYP010000044.1:0-6793 GCA_034434975.1 Anaerolineae bacterium
TTCGGCCAACGGAACGTCAGGCTTCGGTAACGCGACCCCTTTGCGACTAGGGGATGACAGTTCATAGAGCAAAGGCTCGGTCATCTCGCACCGTCCTCTCTCACGGAACCACTCTCAGGCAATCTCAGCCGCCTCGGCCAACGCCTCGGTTAGGTCGTCTATCTCGGCGCGGGCGTTCATCTCGGTCACGCAGACAAGCATATGACCGGTCAGCTCAGGGTAGTCCTGACCAAGGTCATAGCCGCCGATGATATCCCACTCCTCCAGCAGAAAGCGGTTGATCGCCGAAACGGGTCGGGGGCAACGCACGACGAACTCGTCAAAGAAAGGCCGCTCCTGCCAAACTTGATAGCCCCGAAGCGATGAGATCCTCTGCGCGGCATAGTGAGCCTTATGATACGAGAGCTCTGCCACCTGACGAAGGCCACCCTTGCCCAAAGCGGCCAGGTAAACGGCCGCCGCCAGCGCGTTGAGGGCTTGATTCGTGCAGATGTTGGAAGTTGCCTTCTCGCGGCGTATGTGCTGTTCGCGCGTGCTGAGGGTCAGCACGAAGCCTCGCCGTCCCTGCGCGTCTACGGTCTCGCCGACGATCCGACCGGCGGAGCGGCGGACGTGCTCCATGCGGCAGGCGAAAAGCCCCAAGTACGGCCCGCCAAAACTGAGGGCGTTGCCCAAAGCCTGTCCCTCGCCGACAACGATGTCGGCCCCATATTCACCAGGCGGCACGAAAAGGCCCAGGCTGATCGGATCCGCCGCTACCACAAAAAGAGCGCCGCAATCGTGGGCCTTATCTGCCAACCTTCGCATCTCTACAGGCGAATACAGGCGCCCCAGAAAATCAGGGTTCTGCACGATGATGGCTGCGGTGTCGCCGTCACAAAGGGCAGCCAAAACTTCTGGGTCGGCATTCGTCAGGCGCTCATCGCCCGCAAACGTCAGGCCCATGCCCTGCGTGTACGTGCGAGAGACCGCCCGATACTGGGGATGAAGGGTAGGGCTGAGCACGATGCGACGCCGCGTCCCACGCGCCACATGCAAGGCCATGATGATCGCCTCGGCAGTGGAGGTCGCTCCATCGTAGTGGCTGCCGTTTGCCACTTCCATGCCCGTGAGGGCGCACACCATCGTCTGGTATTCATACAGGGCCTGCAACGTCCCCTGAGACATCTCAGGCTGGTAGGGCGTGTAGGCGGTGAAGAATTCGGAACGCGAGAGGACGTGATCAACCACGCTGGGGATAAAGCGCCGATACGCTCCCGCGCCCAGGAAGGACGGGACATGAAGCAGGTCTACGTTCTCCTCGCTGAGCGTCCTCAGTTCTTGCAGGATCTCCAATTCCGAGACGGGCGGCGGCAACTCCAGTTTGGGATACCGATAGTCGGGCGGAATGTCATGAAACAGGTCAGCCACGTCTGCGACGCCGATGGCCTCCAATATGGCCTTCCGGTCCGCCTCCGTGTGAGGGATGTAATCCATCGCCTTGCTCCCGGAGTTGATCTCGTAGGAGGTTAGCCTGATTTGGATGCTTCTTCCAGCGCGAACGCCTCGTACGCGGCGGCATCCATCAGGCCTTCCCATTCCGCCTCTGCGTTCGTCGGCTTGAAACGGATAAACCACGCCTTGCCGTAGGGGTCTTGGTTCACCCATTCGGGGTTGTCGGCCAGGGCCGTGTTGACTGCGGTGATCGTGCCCGACAAGGGCATGTAAACCTCCTCAGCCGCCTTGACCGACTCCACCGTGCCATAAACCTGGCCTTGTCGGAAAGTATCTCCCACCTGGGGGAGATCTACGAAGACGACGTCCGAAAGAAGATCCTGAGCCACATCACTGACCCCGCTCACCGCCTCATCACCCTCTATCCTCACCCACTCGTGAGTCTTGGCATAGCGGGCATTCCGATCAAAGGTGTACGCTTTCATGATGTCGCTCCTTTCTGCTCTGTTTTATGATCTGCGGTACGCGGGCACGTAAAAAGGCTTGGGGACGATCTTTGCCTTGCGCGGCCTATCGCGTATGAGGATATCCAATTCGGTACCCACGGCGGCTACGTCGGCCGGCACATAAGCCAGGCCCACATAGCGGTCCGTGGTAGGCGAGTACATGCCGGTCGTAACCTGCCCCACCTCTACGTCTCCGAAGAGGACGGGGTAACCTTGCCTAGGCACCGCCTTCTCTACCATCTCAAAGGCGACGAGCCTGTCCTTCGGGCCCTCTAACTTGATCTGCAAAAGTGCATCGCGCCCGATGAAGTCGCCTTTTTCAAAACACACGGTCCAGCCCAGCCCCGCGCTGATAGGGTCAACCTCCGCGCTGATCTCGTGTCCATACAAAGGAAGACATGGCTCAAAACGTAGGGAGTCGCGCGCGGCCAGCCCACAAGGCAAAAGCCCATAAGGGCGACCCGTATCCAGCAGAACGTTCCAGACGTGCTCAGCCTTCTCCGCGGCGAAGAAAAGTTCGTAGCCATATTCACCGGTGTACCCCGTCGCGCCCACATAGGCAGGCACACCCGCCACGATCGTCTCTCGCCCCGAATGAAACGGCATCCGAGATAGGTCGGTCGGGCATACGGTTTGCAAGATATCTCGAGCCTTCGGCCCTTGCAACGCAAGCATGTAGGTCTCGTCGGATACGTCCCTGATCATCACGTTGAAACCATGGGTATGGGCCTGAAACCAGGCTACGTCCTTCGCGCGGTTGGAGGCATTGACGACGATGAACCAGTGATCGGCGCGACGGTACATGAAGAGATCGTCCACGATGCCGCCATCGGCATAACAAGCAAGGGAATAGTGAGCATCACCCTCGGCCATCTTCGCCAGGTCCCACACTTGCATCCGCTGTAGGAAGGCGGTGGCATCGGGCCCGCGCACTTCTATTTGTCCCATATGATCAACGTCAAAGAGGCCCGCTGCTCGTCTCACCGCATGGTGCTCTGCCAAAGGCCCGGCAGGATATTGCACGGGCATCTCCCAACCGGCAAAAGGCACCATGCGAGCCCCCAAGGTCAGATGGGTTTGATAGAGCCGCGTGCGGCACAGGTCCGCCATCTCAGACCTCCTGCACGGAAACAAAAAGGCAGGAACCAACATCTTCCGGCTCCTGCCTCTGTCTTTACACCTGAGAGATTACCCTCGCCGACTACGGCCATAGGGCTGCCCCTTCGGTGCGTCCGCGACCCCACGGACGTCTCTCCAGAGAGCTGTCCCAGCGCGATCCCTGAGCCTGAGAGATTGCCGAGCCGCCCCGGTCTCTGCTCGGAGTGCCCCTTCGGCGACCCCGATCTAGCGTAATCGGAGTACTCTCTCGCGCTGTTCAACCAGCCTATATCCGATTGTCACAGGCCTATTGTAGCAGGATTAAAGCGCCCTGTCAAACGCACCGTCCTTGAACTTGCCGCGCGGCCGCCCCGGTCAGTCCAGCTTTTCCAACGGCTCCACGTTCCCAAAGGCTGGCGCCGGCCCACGCGGCGACGCGGCCCAACGCACGGCGTTCGCGATTACCTTCAGCACGTCCGGATGGTGATAGATGGGAAAAGTCTCGTGCCCTGGACGGAAGTAGAAGATCTTCCCTCGGCCACGATGATAACAACAACCGCTGCGGAACACCTCCCCCCCCTGGAACCAACTGATAAACACCAGAGCATCGGGCTGGGGGATGTCAAAAGGTTCACCGTACATTTCGGTATGAGGGATCTCTATGTACTCCCCCAACCCCTCGGCGATAGGATGGGCGCGGTCAACCACCCAGAGCCGCTCGCGTTCACCCGCTTCTCGCCACTTCAGTTGGCATGTGGTGCCCATCAGCCGTTTGAAGATTTTGGAGTAATGGGCAGAATGCAGGGGAATGAAACCCATCCCATCCAGGATGCGCGCGTGCACCTTATCTACAACGGCGTCGCTCACCTGGTCGTGAGCCAGGTGTCCCCACCAAATGAGCACATCCGTCGCTGCAAGGACCTCATCCGATAAGCCATGCTCGGGCTCATCCAACGTCGCGGTCCGCACCTCCATGCCCGGCTGCCGACGGAGGAAGCCAGCGATGGCGCCGTGCATGCCTTCGGGATAGATCTTGGCAACCTCTGGGTTCCGGCGTTCGTGGCGATATTCGTTCCACACGGTCACACGAATGGGATTGACCATGAGAGAACCTCCTGGTAAAGGGAAGTGTAGAGCCAACCTGACGCTGGCAGTATACCATATCCTTAAGGGATCTGCACGTTCAGCACCCAGAGGACAGCCTCGCCTTGCGCGAACCTGAAATCACCGGATAGGCCAACCTACGTATTGCATCTGGCGATAAGCAATGATATAATAAGGATGTGCTAAGGATTTACCGCCTTAGCGGTGTAGCCGGGTTCGGGTGGGAGACAGCGAGCCCGGCGAGGCGGACACATATCCTCTGTCCGCGCGGGCGTGAAAGACCGTCCCGGTTGCCTGGGCGGTAAGCCAGGCAGGAGCTGAACCTGTTTCCCTGGGGCTGTCGGGATATGCCGACAGCCCCGCTTCTTTTTGACACGTTCGCGTCACGCGTCAGCCAGTTCCGCGCCGTTTTGACCATAACACCTGCCATTAGTTCCGCATTCACGCTATCCTGATTGCGACCATGCATCAGGAGGGCGAAGATGAGAATACGAATGCGGCACTTGTGGCTGGCTGTCGCGACGGCTGCGCTCTGGATCCTTGCTCAGACCGTTACCGCCTTCGCCGACGGCATCACCTGGCCGGTAGGATAGCCGACCTGAAGCCACTACACAAGAGCCTGCCTGCCCAGGCAGGCTCTTGTTGTTATGGGCACCAAAGCACTTTTTCCTAAATCGGAGGAGGTGTTGCAAGACGGCCAGTAGACGCGCGTTTTGACCATCTCGTCGGGAAGGGTTATAATTAGCAAAGGATTGTTGTAAGCCTTGGCAAAGATGCGTTAGCGTTGGCCTCCGGTAGCAGCGCCGTAACATTTTGCGAGGCCGTCCGTCTTCAGAGGTGAAACAGCACTTCAGCTACGGAGCGCAGAATGGCAAGCCTCCTCCTTGGGGTCATCGCCTTCGGCTTTGCCGTAGGTTTTGACCTGGCCTCCCTGGCCGGTAGAAAGGTCTTGAAGCACCTGAGCGGCTCAGCGGCGTTGGTCTCTTTTACGATCGCCTTCATCGGAGCCGTCGCTTCCGGTCCGAGATTGGCCATCCCCCAGACCCTCTCGCTCCACGGGTGGGTGCTCGCGCCGGTCGCGACGATCCTGCTCCTCTACTCGCTTTTCGTTGAGATCCCATTCACCATCACCTACCTGTCCCCGGACGCCCCAAGCAAGTTGGTCCGCTCAGGCACTTATGCCCTCACGCGGCATCCCGGGGTGTTGTGGTTGGCCTTCTTTCTTTTGGGCGCGGTGCTGGCCTCCCGCTCCCGTACCCTCCTCTGGGCAGCCCCCCTGTGGTGGGCGCTGGACCTAGGGTATGCTTGGTGGCAGGATCGGTGGCTCTTCCCGCGCCAGTTTCCCGCCTACCGCGCCTACCAGCGCGAGACGCCGATGTTCTTGCCCACGGCAACGAGCCTGCGCCAATGCCTTAGGACGATAGGCCGACGCCCACTCACGGATTCTAAATAGGCCGGCTCCCCGCCTTGGCTGCTTCAGAGGAGGTCAACATGGCAAAGATCAGCGATCTGATCGCACAAGGCCGTCACGATGAAGTCTGGCAAACCTATTGCGGGTTTCTGGACCTGAGCCTCGATGAGTTCATGTCCATCCAGGAGCGCCTGCTGCGGGAGCAATTGCATTTCATCGCCGCCTCGCCCTTGGCACGCTCCATCTTAGGAGATAAAATCCCCGGCAGCGTGGAGGAGTTCAGGAAACAGGTGCGCCTTACCACCTACGCCGATTACGCACCCTACCTGGACCAGAAAAGAGAGGATGTGTTGGCGGCCAAACCGGTAGCCTGGGCACACACCTCAGGACGTTCCGGACAATTCAAATGGGCCCCTTACACGGCCCGCGCGTTCGCTAACCTGGGCGCCGGCATCATGACCGCCTTCATCCTCTGCGCCGCGCGCCGACGCGGCGAAGTCCGCTTGGAGCCGGGCGACGTGCTGGTCTATAACGGCGCTACCAGACCTTACATCAGCGGGTTCGCGCTCTATGCCGTCCCGGAGCGCTTTGACTTCCGTTTCGTCCCTCCCCCTGAACGGGCAGAAAAGATGTCCTTTCAAGAGCGGATTGAAGAGGGATTCAAGGTCGGCTTGCGCACAGGGATAGACCTGATCGGCTCCATCACGGCGGTCATGATGAAGGTCGGTGAGCGTTTTGCCCAGGGCGGACGTAGCATGCGGCTCTCGGCCGCCATGCTGCACCCTGCGGTCTTCTTGCGCATTGGCAGGGCGATGGTGCGCAGCCGCCTAGAAGGACGCCCAATGCTGCCCAAAGACATTTGGAAGATCAAAGGGATGGTAGTCGGAGGAACGGACACCGGCATCTACCGGGAAAGGCTGGCCTACTACTGGGGCGTAGAGCCCCATGAGAGTTACGGTTGCACGGAGATCACGCCTGTGATGGCCACCCAGGCTTGGACACGCAAAGGCCTTTATTTTCTCCCCGACGCCGGTTTTTACGAGTTCATCCCGGAAGAGGAATGGGCCCGTTCCAAGCAAGACCCAACCTACATCCCGCGCACCATCCTCCTAGATGAAGTCAAGACCGGCGAGCGCTACGAGATCGTAGTGACCAATTTCCATGGCGGCCCTTTCCTCCGCTATCGGCTCTACGATCTGGTGCGCTTCGTCTCCCTGCGCGATGACGAGGCCGGGATCGC
>DAOTYP010000045.1:0-5965 GCA_034434975.1 Anaerolineae bacterium
CCCGTCACCGCAGCGTGATCAACTTCCTGGTCAATCTGCTCTGTGGGTTGATCGCCTACTGCCGTCAGCCCAAGAAACCTTCCCTGGCATCAGAGGTAGCTGCTCTGCTGCCCGCTTAAACCGAACTCACGTTAAAAAGGTTGCACGCGGCGGGATGGTCCCCAGCCGCTGCAACAAATTATACATCCATGCCGCCGATTTGTCCATATCGCGCTTCCTCTGATTTTGGAGACGGGCACACAGGCAATATAACGGGCCCCCTAGCCATACCCTCTCCAGCCCGGCCGCTTCGGTCAATGCGAGCCTTGGCCAGCCTCCTCCCTGGCCTGGACTTGACAAGATCGCTTTTCTACGTATAATTTCAAAATAATGATGAAAATTACCCTGCTCGCTGAACCAATCAGGCAGTACCATGCTGGAAAACGATAGATCTCATGGATCTCAAGGAGGAAAGCCTATGTTCAGCCCAGATCAGCTGGCCGCATATCAACGTGACGGTTACGTCGTAGCCCATGGCCTCTTCAGTCGCGCCGAGGCCGAAAAGTTCATTGACCACTACATGCGACTGCGGGCTGCGGGCACCTACCCCGGCGATTTTGCCGGTGTAGACCTCCAGAGCCAGGATCCGCTGAAGCGTTATCCTCGCATGATTCACATGCACCGCTGGGATGAGCTAAGCCTCCGCTGGCTTCTGGACCCACGCCTGCGCGCTTCTTTACGTGCCCTCTTGGGGAGCGACCCTTACGCCGTGCAGACGATGCTCTATTTCAAACCGCCCGGCGCTCGCGGTCAGGCGCTTCATCAGGACCAATACTACCTGCGCGTGCAACCAGGAACCTGCATGGCGGCCTGGATGGCCTTAGACCCTTGCGATGAAGAGAACGGCTGCATGCAAGTGGTGCCCGGCAGCCAGAACCTTCCTCTTCTGTGCACCCAGAAGGCCGATACTACCCAGAGCTTCACCGATGTGACCGTCCCCGTTCCTCCAGGGATGGAGGTTGTACCGGTGATCATGGAGCCTGGAGACGTTCTCTTCTTCAACGGTTCCCTGATCCACGGGAGTTTCCCGAACCGGAGCCGAGACCGCTTCCGCCGCTCTCTGATTGGGCATTACATCGTGGGCGACGCCGAGAAGGTGGCCCAGTTCTATCATCCCGTTTTGCGGATGGACGGCACCGTGGTGGAGTTAGGCGTCAGCGAGCATGGCGGCCCCTGCGGCATTTGGGTGAGCCGCGACGGCGTGCCCGCCGTTGAGATGATAGAGTCCGGCCCTGCCGCCGGCCCCCGCCACGAGTGAGCGCCCTGCGAGGCCCCTTTACCTCACGACAAACGGAGCCGGCCGCGTCGCAAGAGCGCGCGGCCGGCCTTCTTTACCGCGAATCGCTTCTCAGAAGTTCGTATCTTGCAGATGGCCCGTCTCGCAGTAGATCACGCGTTCGGCTACGTTGGTTGCCAGGTCGCCGATGCGCTCCAGGTTGTGCGCGATCCACAGGAGGTAGGTACAGCGGGTGATCGTACGCGGGTCCTCCAACATGTAACTCAACAAGACGTTAAAAAGCTGCTTGTAAAGGTGGTCAATCTCGTCGTCGGCCTCGCACACACGGCGGGCCAACGCCACGTCGCCTGTGGCGAAAGCCTGCAGCCCTTGATCAAGCATCTGCCGCACCCGGTCGGCGATACGCCGCAAGTCAGGGGCAGGGGGAAAACTCGGTTCGTTCGCCGTCAGGATGACCGTTTTGGCGATCCCTTTGGCGTGATCTGCCATGCGCTCCAGGTCAACGATGATCATGAGCGCTGCGATCAGCGTGCGCAAATCGCGGGCTGCCGGCTGCTGCGTGGCCATGAGCCCATGGCAGGCCGCCTCAATCCGAAAACGGTGTTCATTGATAGCCTCATCTTCAGCGATGATGCTACGAGCCCGCTCCACATCGCGATGGTCTAGAGCAGCAATGGCGCGCACAATGGCGCGCTGCACCTCGGCCCCCATGGACGATACGTCCTCATGCAGCCGGGCCAACTCGCGCTCAAAACTCTCGCGGAGAGCCATGTTCTTCCCGCCTTTCATGAACTCCGCTTCCTACCCGTAGCGACCTGTGATGTAGTCTTCGGTGCGTTTGTCGCGCGGGTTGGTGAAGATGCGTTTTGTCTCGCCGAACTCTATCACCGTTCCGGCCCGTGTCCCTTCCACCAACATCATCATCGCCGTGTAGTCGGACACGCGGGCGGCTTGCTGCATGTTGTGGGTCACGATGACGATGGTGTACTCCTGCTTGAGTTCCTGCATCAACTCCTCAATCTTGAGGGTGGCGATGGGATCCAAGGCCGAGCACGGCTCATCCATCAGGATGACCTCCGGCTCTACGGCCAGGGCGCGGGCGATGCACAGGCGCTGTTGTTGCCCACCGGATAGGGAAAGGCCCGATTTGCGCAAGTCGTCCTTGACTTCGTCCCATAAGGCCGCGCGCCGTAGCGAGCGCTCCACCAACTCGTCCATGTCGCCGCGATAGCCGTTGATGCGCGCGCCCCAAGCCACATTCTCATAGATGGACTTGGGAAACGGGTTGGGCTTCTGAAAGACCATTCCGATCCGCCGACGAACCTCTACCGGGTCTACGCCCGGCTGATAGATGTTGAAGCCTTCAAAGAAGATCTCCCCTTCTACCCGCGCGCCCGGGATCAGGTCGTTCATCCGATTGAAGCAGCGCAGAAGGGTGCTCTTGCCGCAGCCCGAGGGGCCGATGAGAGCCGTGATCTTCCGGCGTGGGATGCGCAGCGACACCTCGCGCAACGCTTCCCGGTCGCCGTAGAAAACCCCGACCGCGGAAGCCTCCAACACGTATCTATCCTGGGGCGATGCCCCGTTGACTTCGCTTCTCATCGGATCACCAATTGAACCTCTTTTGGAATTTAATTCGCAGCAAGATGGCCACGGCGTTCATCGTCAGAAGCACGATGAGCAAGAGGATGATGCCTGCCGCGGCCAACTCGGCAAACCCCTTTTGCGGTCGCGATACCCAATTGAAGATCTGGATCGGCATCACGGTAAAAGGGGTTTGCAAGCCTCTGAGCGACCACTCCGGCAGAAAGGCGATGTAGGTCAGCGCGCCGATGGTGATGAGTGGTGCCGTCTCGCCGATGGCCCTGGAAAGGGCCAGGATCGTGCCGGTCAGGATGCCAGGAAAGGCTACCGGCAGAACATGGTGCCACACAGTTTGCCAACGCGTGGCCCCCAGCGCGAAAGCAGCCTGACGCAAAGAGGCCGGCACGGCTCGGATCGCCTCTTGCGAGGCGATGATGATGATCGGCAGAACGAGGAGCGACATAGTCAGCGCCCCAGACAGCACCGAGCGTCCGCCTGTGATCGGAAACATGAAACGGACGAAGATCTCCAACCCTAACAAACCGTAGATGATAGAAGGCACCCCAGCCAAGTTGGCAACGTTGGTCTGGATGAGATCAGTGAGCCGCCCCCGAGGCGCGTACTCCTCCAAGTAGATGGCCGCGCCGACGCCGATGGGAAAGGCGAAGAGGCCCGTCAACACCAGCATCCATACCGATCCCACCAGAGCAGCCAGGATGCCCGCCTCATCCGGTTTCCGGGACGGGAAGCTGGTCAAAAACCGCCAAGTGAAGCGCGGCAAGCCGTCGGCAAAGACATCCGCCAGCAGGACGACCAAGACCACGATCCCTACCAAGGTGGAGGCAAGGCTGATCCAGGCAAAGGCGTGCCCTAACAAATGGCGACGCACCAGCCGTTTAGCCCAACGACTCTCTGTCTCCCTCATTGGTACACCTCCCGGAAGCGACGGACAAACCAATGGCTGATGAGGTTCAGCGTGAAAGTGATCAGGAAGAGGGTCATGCCAACGGCGAAAATGGTCTTGAACTCCAGCGTGCCGGTGGGCGTGTCGCCCAGGCTGACCTGCACGATGTAGGCTGTCATGGTTTCAATCGGCACCAGCGGGTTCAGGGTGAGGCGAGGATTCTGCCCGGCTGCGATCGCCACGATCATCGTCTCTCCCACCGCACGTGAGATCGCGAGGATAAAGGAGGCTACGATCCCCGAGAGCGCCGCTGGGACAGCGACCCCCAGCGCTACCTCACGCTTGGTCGCGCCTAGGGCATAGGCGGCATCCCGCAGGCTCTGCGGCACGGAGTATAAGGCATCCTCGCTCAGCGACGATACCAACGGGATGATCATGATCCCCATGACCAGGCCCGCGCTCAGCGCGTTGAAACCGGCGATGTTAGGGATGAATCGCTTGAGCAGGGGCGTCACGAACAGCAAGGCAAAGTACCCATACACGACCGTCGGGATGCCAGCCAAGATCTCTAAGAGGGGTTTCAGGACTTGCCGCACGCGGGTCGGGGCATACTCGCTCAGGTAGATGGCGGATAGTAACCCGACGGGCAGGGAGACGGCCAAGGCGATGACGGAGGTGAGAAAGGTAGCGCTGGCAAGGACAAGGATGCCGAAATGTTTATCCAGAAACAAAGGCGTCCACTGGGTGTCGGTGAGAAACCGAATCAGAGGAACGACCCGAAAGAACTCAACGGTCTCAAAGATCAGCACGGCGATGATGCCTGCCGTGGTCAAAATGGATAAGGAGCCACAGAGGAAAAGGGCCGATTGGATGACCTTCTCCTGTAGCCTTCGCCAACGCCGCCCGTTGATGAGCAGTGCCTCTCTACGGGCTATGGGACGCACATCCATGCGTGCTGCTTCCATAAAGACGGACCTTCCCTTCTCAGCGATGATGACCTCATGGCGCGACCATCCTCGGAGGATGGTTTTGCCACCCTCCGAGGATGCCTTGTTTCGCGAACGGTGACGCACCCTGAAGGAAACGGCTATCGGAACCGTGTCCGAGTTATTGCTGTTCCTTGGCCAGCAACTCTGCCAGGGTGATCCCGGGCTGCGGGCCCTTGCCGCCGAAGACCGAGCCGACGACCCGCCGCTCAAACCGCTTCATGCCCAGCTCGTATACCTGAGCCGGCAAGGCAATGTAGCCCACCTCAGCGGACAACTTGGCCCCGTTCTGCAGATAGAACCGGATGAACTCCTGCACCTCAGGCCGGTCCGCCGACGCCTTCTTCACATAGATGAACAACGGGCGCGACAGGGGCTGATACGTCCCCTTCTGCACCGTCTCATTGCTGGGCAAAATGCAGCCAGCACCGTTGTCGGGATTCTCATCATCGATCGCCACCAACTTCAGCTTGTCCTTGTTCTCCTCATAGTAGGCCAAGCCAAAGTAGCCTAGCGCCAGCGGGTCCGTGGCGATCCCTTGTACCAACACGTTGTCATCCTCGCTCGCCTGGAAGTCACCTCGGCTGGCCCCCGCCTTCCCCATGACGGCCTCGGTGAAGTAGTCAAAGGTCCCAGAATCGGTGCCCGGCCCGAAAAGGTGAATCTCCTTGTCCGGCCAATCGGCGCGGATCTGGTTCCACTTGGTCACCTTCCCCTGCGCCTCCGGCTCCCACAACTTCTTGAGCTCCTTCACCGTCATGCATTGGGCCCAGTTGTTGGAAGGATGCACCATCACCGCCAACCCGTCATAGGCCACCGGTAGCTCAATGTACTCTATGCCGTTCTTCTGGCACGCCTCTACCTCGCTCTGCTTGATCGGACGCGACGCATCGGAGATGTCCGTCTCACCAGCGCAGAAGCGCTTGAAGCCGCCGCCGGTTCCCGAGATGCCAACGGTCACCTTCACGTTCTTGTGGACCTTGCCAAACTCCTCCGCCACCGCCTCGGTGATGGGATAGACCGTGCTGGAGCCATCTACCGCAATGTCCCCCCTCAGCTCCTTGACGCCACCTGTCTGTTCTTCCTTGGCCAGCAACTCTGCCAGGGTGATCCCGGGCTGCGGGCCCTTGCCGCCGAAGACCGAGCCGACGACCCGCCGCTCAAACCGCTTCATGCCCAGCTCGTATACCTGAGCCGGCAAGGCAATGTAGCCCA
>DAOTYP010000046.1:0-2523 GCA_034434975.1 Anaerolineae bacterium
CTTGGCCGTCTTTGAAGGTGAGGGAGATGGGGCCTTGGAGGAGCCGTTGGACCTGGGCTGCTGCCTCGTCCACTTCTTCCAGCACCGGGTGGACCGCGCGCACCACCAGTTCCACCTCGGCGTCCCCGCCGCGCACCAGGTGTTCGTGCAGGGCCGCGCGGCTGGCGGCGATGTCCATCTGGAGGCCTGCTTCCCCGCGCGCGGCGACGACCTTTAGCCCTTCCAGGCGCAGGACGCCCTCGCGCGGGGCGCGGTTGACCTCACGAGCGATGCGTCCCAGGATGTAGGCTTCCTGGCCTTCGTCGTAGCGCAATACGGGGGTGATCGTGCCGCCACGGCGGTAGAGTTCAAACTGGCGCAGGAGGTCTGCCCACAGTTCGCCGCTGCGGCCTTGGGCGAAGGCGGCCTCCACCGTGGCCGCGGCATCCAACTCTACGCCGAGATCGCTGGCCGAGAAGGCCCACGTCCGATCGCCGTGGCGGAGGATCGTATGGGGGCCGGGGTAGGGGGTCAGGATGCGCTCCAGACGGTCTAGGGCCTCGGCGCGGGTCAGGCCACCCAATTCAATGGTGAGGGGACCTTGTGTAGTCGGCACAACGAGGCTTATGCCGGGGTAGATGTGCCGGGCGTGTCGGAACTCGTAGCCCGCGACGGCGGCGGCCACAGCCAGAAAGGCCAGGCCGCAAAAGAGGGCCAGATAGAGGAAAAGCCGAAGGAAGCCCCGCCGAGGGGTAGAGCGGACCGCCGGGGCCTGCACTGCTTGTGCCACGCTCACGCCCCTAGCCAGCAACTAACGCCATTCTACATGAAAGGCGACCGATTGACAAGGAAGGCCCCTTCCGGAATCCTGAACAGGGAGAACCTGGGATCTCTCCCCGCCTAGGAGCAGGCTGCGGCTGCGGCTCAGCCTGCAAGCGTGCGATCAAGGGGCCTGCAAAGAAGACGACGGGATGTCCTTCCAGGTTCCCACGAAAATGTCGCTAGCGGGCAAGGGGCCTGCTCCGCTCTGCGCCGCCGAGATGACGCGGCTCTTGCACCCACCAATGCAGGATGATGAAGGTCAGGATGCAGCCTACCAGGCTCAGCGCGAAGAGAGGTGGGTAGCCGACCCAGCCGGCGATCCACCCTGCCAGCAGGGGCCCGATGAAAGTGCCTATCCCGTAGATCGTGTTCGCCAGACCTATGTAGGTCGGTCGCGATTCAGGGGTGCTGAATTCCATCGTGATGGAGAGGCCCGATAGCGAGTTGCCTCCCAGGCTGATCCCCAGGAGCGCGAAGGAAAGGTGGAACCACCAGGGCGCGCTCCCGAAGAAGGCGAGGGCCATGGCGCCAACCCCGCCTAGCGTCGCTATCTCCAAGATCAACTTGTGGCCGCGCCGATCGGCCAGTTCCCCCAGCACCAGGTTGGTGGCCATCTGACTGGCGACGAGGATGCCGGTGAAGGTCCCCGCGACCTGATCAGGCAGTTGAAAGCGGCGTGCGGCGTAGACGGCGATGAAGCCGGTTCCCATGGTCCCCCACCCCCACGCGAGGCGGCTCAGCAGGTAGCGGCGATAGTTGGCGTCTTGTTGAAGCAGGAGGAGGAGGCCGCGCCCGTACGCGCGCACCGACTGAGGCGGGCGGGGGTCATAGCGCGCCGGCTCGCGCGTCGCCATGAGACAGAGGAAGGAGATGACCAAACAGACGGCCGTGATGGTGAAGCAGATGGCGAAGTTGGTCGGGAAAGGGTAGCGAGCCAAAATCACCGTGGCGGCGGCAGCCGCTGCCAGGCCCAAGGCCGAGCCCCCGAAGAACGAGAGGCCGAAGAAACGCCCTCGCGCTCGCACCGGGATGACCTTGGCGATCATGTCTTGCCAGGCGGTGGCGACGATCCCTGCGCCGAAGCTGTGCCAGGTCAGCACGATGAGGAACAGTGTCAACGTCAGGCGAGGGCCCAAAGCGCTCGTCTGCCAGACCAGAAGCGCCAGGACGATGATGCTCAAACGCTCGCCGAATAGGCTGGACAATACCACGAAGGGCTTCTTGCGCGGCAGCCTTTCTACCCAAGGCGCCGTGAAGACCTGGGGAAGGAGCCAACCCACGACGGGCAAGGCCGCGACCAGGCCGATCACCAACGGCGAAGAGGTGAGACGGCTGGCAAATACCGGCAGGACGCTGCTGGCGGACATGAACGCGTAGCCGCCCATGAAGACGCTCAGATCTAGCGCGTTCACGATGAAGTTGCGGCGGTAATGGCGGGCTACCTCGGCCTCAAACGCGACATCCTGGTTGATTGTCATAGACTGCGTCTGCTCAATATTTCAGAAGGTAGAAGGCTAACCCTGAGGCGACGCGCAGCGCCGCCACGATGAGGAGTGCCGTCACGACATCCCACGCGGTGGACAAGGCGCTACCCAACAAAGGCCCCACGAAAACGGCCACATTCATCAGAAACATGTAGAGCGCGACGAAGTCGGTGCGTCCCTCTTCAGGACAGTATTCCACCAACCCGTTCGCCAGGCCGACGTTGAAGCCTGCCGCCAT
>DAOTYP010000047.1:0-1589 GCA_034434975.1 Anaerolineae bacterium
GGGGAGCAAGACGGATAGGTCCTCCCAGGTAGGCGCCACCTTTTCTAGGCCCATGAGAGCGATGTGCAGGCGCGGCAGGCTAGTGACGAGACGGCCGTTCCCTTCGTTCGTGACGAGGACCAGCGTTCCCGTCTCGGCGACCGCGAAGTTGACGCCGCTGATGCCGGCATCGGCGGTGAGGAAGGCCTGGCGCAACTCGCGCCGCGCGAGCTGCGTGAGGGCAGGGATATCTGCGCTGACCGGTTGCCCTACATGGCGAGCAAACAGTTCGGCCACCTGTTCTTTGGACTTGTGCATCGCCGGCGCGACGATGTGGGAGGGGGGCTCGCCTGCCAATTGCACGATCCATTCGCCTAAATCGGTCTCTATTACCTCCATTCCCGCTGCCGAGAGGGCATGGTTCAAGCCGATCTCCTCGGAGATCATGGATTTGGATTTCACGATCCGTCGCGCCCCGCGCCCTTGCAGCAGTTGGATCACGATGCGGCATGCCTCTGCGCCGTCCTCGGCCCAATGCACGGATCCGCCGTGGGCGCTCACCGCAGCCTCCAGTTGTACCAGGTAATCTGCCAGGTGAGCGATGGTGCGCTCACGAATGGCGCGGCCGCGTTGTTTCAATCCCTGGGGATCGGGCAAGAGGGAGAAGGCATGTTCACGGTGGCTGATGAAGCGATGAGTTACCGACTTCAGCGCCTTTTGCAGTTGCGCATCTTGCAAGGCTTTCCTGGCCCGCGTTTCAAAAGAGGTCAGAGAAGATTGAGCCATGATTTCACCGCCTTGCGCCGACCTTCTCTCCGGCCAGGATTTGGGCTATGTGTACGACGGGCAAAGAGATCCCCTGGCGGCGAAGGCCGCCTGCGATGTGCATCATGCAACTGGCATCTCCGGTGACCAAGGCTTGCGCCCCTGAATCTACCGCATGTTGGATCTTCTCCCGCATCATCGCGGTAGAGATCTCCGGCAGGCGCACGGCGAAGGTGCCGCCGAAGCCGCAACACCAGTCCGAACGCTCCATCTCTACCAGTTCTAAGCCGTGCACGGCGCGCAGAAGCGCGCGCGGTTCATCGTGTATGCCCAAGACCCGATTCAGGTGGCACGAATCATGCCAGGTCACCTTCCCGACGAAGGTCGCGCCGACATCGGTGATCCCCATCTTTTGCACCAGGAACTGCGATAATTCAAAGGTGCGAGCCGCTACCTCTGCCGCGCGCTGGTGCCACGGGGAGCCAGCCGGGAACAGGTGGAGATATTCGCGTTTGACCATCGCCGCGCACGAGCCCGACGGGGTTACGATGGCCTCGGCATCGGCGAAGACTTCCAGGAAATGGCGGGCCATCTGCGCAGCCTCACGGCGAAAGCCGGAGTTATAAGCAGGCTGACCGCAGCAGGTCTGCCTGGTAGGAAACTCTACCTGGATGCCCAGGCGTCGGAGGAGGCGTACGGTGTCCTCTGCGATGTGGGGAAATAGGATGTCGGCCAGGCAGGTTACAAAGAGCGCTACGCGAGGTGGCATGTTTGAGAAAGGCCTCTCTGGAATCATCAGGGCGTTATTTCATGTGCATCAGGAGCAACTGCGCCACTTGTTCCGG
>DAOTYP010000048.1:0-9184 GCA_034434975.1 Anaerolineae bacterium
GAACGCCGCCGGCATCCCCGATCACGATATCCAGGTGATCGTTGCTTCCGGCACCCATCGCCCCATGACCGGGGCGGAAATCTACGAGAAGTACGGCGAGCCCGTCCTCTCCCGCGTGCCTGTCAAATGCCACAACTACAAGGATTGGAACAATCTGGTGGATTACGGCACGACGAAACGCGGCACGCGCGTCATCGTGAACCGTCAGGTGGTGGAGGCGGACTTCCGCATCGGCATCGGCATGGTCATCCCCCATCATCCGACCGGCTGGGCCGCGGGAGCCAAGATCGTCCTGCCGGGCGTGGGCGGCGAGGAGACCGTGGCCCACATGCACCTCTTGGGCTCGCGCGATCCGGCCTTGGGTAGGGTAGAGACCGAGATGCGGCGCGAGATGGAGGAGTTCGCCGAGGTCATCGGGCTGAACTTCGTCCTCCAGGTGGTGCTCAATCGCCACGAGGAACTGGTCAGCGCCTTCGCCGGCCACTTCATCATGGCCCACCGGGCCGCGGTGAAGAGCGCGGAGGGGGTATTCGGGGTGCCCTTCTCGGAGATGGCCGATCTGACCTTGAGCAGCACCGCGCCGGTGGACTTTGACTTCTTTCAAGGGGACAAGGGGATCTTTTCTGCCGAACTCTGCACGCGTCGCGGGGGAGAGATCGTGCTGCTGTGCGCCTGCTACGAAGGGGTGAGCCCCGCGCATCCCGAACTGGCCGACTACACCAGCATCCCGAGCGCACAACTCTGGGAGATGTTGGCGCGCGGAGAGATTCCTGACCCCCTCACGGGCGCAGAGGCGATCGTCCTCAACGACCTGCGCGAAAAGATGTCCATCACCCTCGTGACCGAGGGGATTAGCCCGGCGTTGGCCGCGCGCCTGGGGTGCAGGCACGTTTGGCCAGCCGATTTGAACCAGTACCTGCAGGGGAGGCTGGCCGAGGAGCCCGACTTGAAGATCGGCATCTTACGCCAGAGCGCGGAGGTGCTCCCCCTCTATCGCCCCGACGGCAAGGCCAACCCATAACGTGGCCCGCTCCGGCGCGCAGGTCGCAACGCGATAGAGGGCCTTCCCCGCATTTGTTTAGGAGGAACGCCCGATGGCCGGACAAAAGAAAGATTACACGATGGACGGCATCGTCCGCGCGCCTTACGGTGCGGCGGCGATGGCAGGGTATCAAGGCGTGGTGCCCAACTCCTTTCCACGCATCATTGGGCCTAACGCCCTCAAGTACCTGCAAGAGGTGGTGGAGAGCGGCCTGACCAGCGACATGGTGGAGCGTTTCGAAAGAGCCTTCGCGGCGGCGATGGGCGTAAAGCATTGCATCGCCACCCCTGGCTGCACGCCTGCCCTGGCCGTCCTGGCGGCCGCGCTCCCCTTTGAACCGGGCGATGAAATCATCGTCAGCCCCATCACCGACTTCGGCACGGTGCAGGGCCTCTGTCGCGAGAACTACATCCCCGTCTTCCCCGATACGGAGCCCGGCACGCCCAACATGAGCGCGCGCACGATTGAGCCGTGCATCACCGAGCGCACGCGGGCGATCCTCGTCGTGCATAAGACGGGGATCATCTGCGACATGGATCCCATCAACGAATTGGCGCGGCGATACGGCCTTTTCGTGTACGAGGACGCGTGCCAGGCAGTTTTCGGCCGGTATAAGGGGCGCCTCGCGGGCACGCTAGCCCAGGCGGCAGGCTTCTCCTTTGACGCCGAGAAGACGATGGGGTCCGACGTCGGCGGCTGCGTCATCACGAACGACGATGAGTTGGCCGAGCGCATGCGTTTCATTGGGCAAAGCCGCGGCGCGCAGATGATCCCCCACTTCGGCCGCGCGCACTCCGCGTGCGGCTATGCCCTACGCATGCCACAGTGCACGGCGGCCATCTGCCTGGCGCAATTGGAGATCATTCAGGAACAGGTCGCGCACCGCGATCGCATGATCCGACTCCTTTATTCCCTGTTGGCCGAGATCCCCGGCATCATCCCGCTCCCTATCCCGGACTACATGGATGTCTTCTCGTGTTGGATGGCGGGCTTCAGCATAGACCCGCAGGCCTTCCGCTGCACCGCCGAGGAGTTCGCCCAACAGGTAGCCGATGCCGGCATCCCCGGCGCGGGGCTGGGCAAATATTATCTGATGCCCGAGGCGCTCCTCTTCTTGCAGCGGCAGGCCGCGAACAAGGTCTATCCCTTCTCCATGCCGCCCGCCTCGCGCGAGTACCGCTACAGCGGCGACAACTGCCCCAATGCTAAAGCCTTCCTTGAGAACTTCATCCGTTGGGCGACCTTCAGCGACAAATACCAGCCTGAGCATTGTGAGATGGTCGCGCAAATCGTGCGCGCCGTGGCCGAGCGCAACCGTCGGTAAACCGCGTGGACGAGAGTTCCCTCAACAGGCGTGGGCTTCCACGGGCGTCGTGGAAGCCCACCGTTTTTGCGACGAGAAAAGGGAGTTGCATAGCCGGGGAAATGTGGTACACTGAAAAGGAACTTGACGGTCTCGCCCCTGAAAAAGCCAATCCCTACGACAAGGAGGTCGCATGGTGCTGAACATCATCGTCTGCATCAAGCAGGTTCCCGACACGGCGGAACTCCCCAAGGTAGACCCCGCAAAGGCCATGGCCGGAGACGAGGGCGTCGCCCGCATCGTCAACCCCTGGGATGAATACGCGATAGAAGAGGCATTGCGCCTCAGAGAGAAGCACGGCGGCAAGGTAACCGCGCTCACGATGGGGCCGGAGCGCGCCGTGGAAGCCCTGCGCAAGGCCGTCGCGATGGGCGCGGACGAGGCGATCCTGCTGGACGACCCTGCCTTCGCCGGCTCGGACGCGGGCGCGACCGCTTACATCCTGGCCGCCGCCATCCGCAAGATCGGCACGTTTGACCTGATTCTCTGCGGCAAGCAATCGGTAGATAGCGACAGCGGCCAGGTAGCCGTTGGCGTCGCCCGTTACCTGCGCATCCCCCCGTTAACCTTTGTCGCCAAGGTACGCGCGCTGGACGTCGCGGCCAGGCGCATCACCGTGGAACGGTTGCTGGAGGAGGGCCGTGAGGTGGTGCAAGCCCCTCTCCCCGTGCTCCTCTCCGTCGTCAAGGAGATCAACGAGCCGCGCTACCCTGCTTTCCTCGGCATCCGCAAGGCGGCCAAACTGCAGCCCCCCGTTTGGGGTGTGAAGGAGTTGGGCCTGGCCCCAGAGCATGTGGGCGCGAGAGGCTCGGCGACCCGTTGGACCGCTCTACGGAAGCCGCCCGCGCGCGCGTCCCAATGCGAGATCATCCAGGGCGCGACGGCGGCGGAGAAGGCCGCGCGCCTGGTGGATCGCCTCCTGGCGGAGAAGATCATCTGAGACCTGACCGTGAAGGAGTGGAGCCGATGAACGTTCTCGTCTGGGTTGAGCAATTTCGCGGCGCGCCGAGGCCCGTCTCGTGGGAGGCGTTGGGCGCGGCCCGTCGCCTAGGCGGCAGCGTCACCGCCGCCGTCTTGGGGATGGATGTAGAGGAGATAGCCCAAGAAGCCGTCGCTCGCGGCGCGGAGACGGTCTACCTGGCCGATGACGCCACCTTGGCCGTTTATCGCACCGACCCTTACGTGGCGACGTTGAAGGGCATCGTGGACGAGGCGAAGCCCGACGTTCTTCTCGGCGGTGCGACCGCGCGCGGGCGTGATCTCTTTGCAGCCCTGGCCGTAGAACTGGGCACCGGTTTGGCCTCCGATTGCCTGGATCTGACTCTGGATAGCGACGGCGTGCTCCTGGCCACGCGTCCGGTGTACGCGGGCAACCTGTTGGCGACGGTGGTGTGCCCGGAGAGGCGTCCGCAGTTGGCGACCCTGCGCGCGCGAGCCTTCGCTCCTGCCGAGCCGGATGCCAGCCGTCGGGGCAAGATCGTGCGCGTGCCGGCGATCCTCACGGAGGATCAAATCGGCGTGAAGGTGCTGGAGTTCCAGGCCGAGGAAGGGAAGGTGAGCCTGGCCGACGCGCGCGTCATCGTGTCGGGTGGGCGCGGCGTGCGCGGGCCGGAGGGGTTCGCGCCGCTCCGAGAATTGGCCGAGGTGTTGGGCGGCGCGTTGGGGGCATCGCGCGCCGCCGTGGATGCGGGATGGATCCCTTACGCGCACCAGGTCGGGCAGACGGGGCGCACCGTGCGTCCCGACCTGTACATCGCATGCGGCATCTCCGGCGCGGTGCAGCATCTGGCGGGCATGGGGAGCGCCAAGGTCATCGTGGCCATCAACAAGGACCCGGAGGCACCAATCTTCAAGGTCGCTCAATTCGGCATCGTGGGGGACCTTTTTGAGGTGGTTCCCGCGCTCACGGCGGAATTGCGGAAGAGGCTAGGGAAATAGCCCCAAGCAAGTCGTCGTGTCAGAGCGTCCCCCTTCCTCTCCTCCCCGATAAGGGAAGGAGAGGCTTCTTGTCAGTACGCGTTGCGGTCGCTGAAGAAGCGCAGGATAGTGCGCACGATGATCTTCAGGTCCAGGAAGATGGACCAGTTCTCAATGTACCAGAGGTCGTACTTGGTGCGCTCGGCGATGGAGGTGTCGCCGCGTAGCCCGTTGACCTGCGCCCAACCGGTGATCCCTGCCTTCTCCCGATGCCGTTCCATGTAACGAGGGATGCTCTTGCGGAATTGTTCCACGTAGGCTGGCTGCTCAGGTCGCGGCCCCACCAGGCTCATGTCGCCCAGAAGGACGTTGATCAACTGGGGCAGTTCATCCACGTTGAGGCGGCGGATGATCTTCCCCAGGCGGGTGCGTCGGGGGTCGTTAGGCACGGTCCAACCGGGGCCGTTGGCCTCGGCATCCTGGCGCATGGAGCGGAATTTGTACATCGGGAACGGCTTCGCGTCCAGCCCCATGCGCTCTTGCACGAAGAAGACCGGCCCCGGCGAATCCAGTTTGATCAGGATGGCGATCAGGAGCATGAAGGGGGAAAGGAGGATGAGGCCGATGGCACTGATGACGATGTCCATCCCGCGCTTCAACGTCAACTTCCAGCCGCGCAGGGCGATGTCGCGCACGGTCAACAACGGTAACCCGCCCAGGTCGCCGATGCTCACCTCTTTCGCCATGATCTGAAAGACATCGGGGAAGACCTTGATGCCGACCTTGCCGCGCTCGCATGAGGAGATCAGTTCCACGATCTCTTGGTGCGAGGCCTCCGGCAGGGCGATGATGACCTCTACGATCCCTTCCCTCTCTATGATGGCAGGCAGTTGCTCAGGCTTCCCCAGCACCGGAACCCCTTGGACGGAGGGCGGCCCTCCGTTTACGTCTATGAAGCCGCAGACCTCATAGCCCAGCCCGGGCGAATGGCGGATCTTCTGTAGGATCATCTGTCCGACCTCGCCGGTGCCTACGATGAGAACCTTCTCCCTGCCGATCCCCTTGCTTTGTAGCCACCACTGCACGCGGGCATGGACGATGCGCCCTAAAGTGATCAGGGCGATGCTGAGAACCCAGGCATAGACCATCATCAGGCGAGGGTAATCTATCGTGTTCTTGAACAGGAAAGAGATGAAGGCGATGGCGGTGATGGTTCCCACCGAGACGGTGCCGACGATGGCGTAGAACTCATCCATGTGGGATAGCGCCCGCTTGCGGTGGTACATGCGGTTGAAGAAGAGGACGGTGAAGATGCTGAAGATATGGATGAACAGCATCGGCAGATAGCGAGGGAAACTCGCGATCTCCTCGTGCTCCGTCAGGAGGCGCAGACGGTAGGCCAGCCAGAAGGCGGTCGTGGCCATGAGCAGGTCTACGGCGACCAGGGATAGGGTGAAGATGAGACGACTGCGCTTCATACCGACACCTCTCATGATCCTGGCCGTGCTTCCGTCTTTCCGCCCTCTACCTGGAAGGGAAGGACCGGTTGGGTCGGAGGAGAGGGCCTGCGGAGGGGGCGCAGAGCCAGTTCCCAGCCGCCGCGCAGGGCGATCCCTCCCAGGATGAGGTAGTGAAGCCAGCGGGGCGTTTGGGCCGCGTAGTGCTTGCGGTAGAAGATCGCCATCGCCCGATAGAACTCCACCCGCGCCCGCCGGCTGTGGCGGCTAGACGCTTCTTTGACGTGCAGGACCGTCACGGCCGGGTTGTACCATACCTGCCAGCCGCGCTGCTTGATGCGGTATGCCCAATCTAGGTCCTCTCCGTACATGAAGAAAGATTCGTCCAACAAGCCAACCTGACGCACCGCTTCCGAGCGCACCAGCATGAACGCTCCTACTACGGAGTCTACCTGGACCAATTCGTTGGGATCCAAGTAGGTGAGGTTGTAACGGCCGAAACGCGGCGAACGGGGGAAGAGTCGGCTGAGCCCGAAGAGGCGGTAAAACGAGACCTCTGGCGTAGGGAACGAGCGGCGGCAAGCCTTATCCAGGCTGCCGTCCAGACGCACCAGTTTAGGCCCCGCTACACCGGCGAGCGGGCGCGCGTCCATGAAGGCAATCATCTCCTTCAGCGCCTCGGGCGGCAGGACCGTGTCGGGGTTGAGCAGCAAAACGTAGCGGGGAAGAGGGGCGGAAGCGGCAACTTCCTGCCCGGCTTCGGTGAAGCCCAGCGCGCGCAGGCCTAGGTTGTTGGCATAGGCGTAGCCGCCGTTTACCGGGCTTTCAATGAGGAAGGCTTGGGGGAACTCCTCCCGCACCATCTGGCTGCTGCCGTCGGACGAAGAGTTATCTACCACGCATACCTGATAGGTGAAGTCGCCTTCGCTGGCGTAAACCGAACGTAGGCAGGAGCGCAGCAGGTCACGGGTGTTGTAACTGACGATGACGATCGCCAGATCAAGCATAGGGTCTGCTCGCGAGCGTGCTTGGGGTCTTGTGCTCGTTGAGCATGTCTCTGCCCCGCAGCGGCAGGTACATTATAGCACAAAGGGAAGGGCCTTCCAAAACCGCTACAACTGGTACATTTGGACGATCTTGCGTTCCGTCTCCCCTTCAATCTTCGCCAAGACCTTCACATAGGGCGCGATGGTAGAACTGCGCAATTTGCGCTTCAGGAGTTCATCCACCTGGAAGATGCCGGCCGAGTTGGACATGGCGATCTCAATGACGATCGGCACGTCGTCGCCCTTGTGCAGCGTGACCGCGTCAATCGCCTGGGCGGACACCGCGTGAATGTTGGTCGCGCCCGCCTCAAAGGGGATGCGGGAGCGTCCCTTGGTCATGTCCAGCGCGTCGACCACTTTGAGGACGCCCGCCTCTATGGTCAAGGCGCGCACATCCCACTGGTGCGCGGCGATGGCATGGAGCGTCTCGGAGATGATGATGGTGCGCTCTGGGATGGGATAGAGGTCGGCAAGGAGTTCCTTCGCCTTCAGGTTGGCCAGGAAGAGGCTGTACTGTTCGTGGTCGTCCCTGTGAATGGAAATGCCCAGGTCGTGCAACAGGGCTCCGAGCACGACGATGACCTCGGCGTCTTCGTAGGTCAGTTTATGGTCCTTGACGACGCTCATTGGGACCTCCGCGTCGTGGAGGAGGCGGATGAGCTTGAGCGCCAGGTTGGCGACGATCTTGATGTGCACCTCGCCATGGTCGCTGATGTTGGCGCGATCTACCGCGTTGACGTTGGCGCATTTCCAGAGGGTGCGTAGTTCTTCATCGGCGTCGGCCCGTTCTACCAGCGCTTGCAGGCGAGGGTTGTGGCGGGTCGGTAAATGCAACGGCATGTTCGCGACCTTTCGGGGGTCAAGCACGATCAGGTGCAGCAGCAGAGGTGCTGACGGAAGGCAAGGAGCGGCCCAGCCAAGGCGCGCGTCCCCTAGCCTTCGGCGACGGCCTGCAGCCTTTCCGGATCTAAAATTGTGATGCGCTTGCGCCCGATGTCAATCAGGCCTTGTGCCTTGAGGTCGTTCAAGACCAACGTAGCCGTCTCGCGGTAAGTGCCGACGGTCTCGGCCAGGTTCTGGTGGGTCAGGCCGACGATGGTGCGGGTGCCGCGTTCCTCGGAAAGGCGCAGGAGGAGGGAAGCCAAGCGCGCGGGGATGCCCTTGAAAGCCAGGTCTTCCAGCCGGGTCTCCGCCTCGCGCAGCCGCTTGCCGGTAACCTCCAGCACGCGCAGGGCCACCTGAGGCTTGTTCAAGATGAGGCGCTCCAGGTCGGTGCGGCTCATGACGCAGATCTGGCAATCCTCCACGGCTTCGGCGAAGGTGTTGTGCATCTGCTGGCCCAGCAGGGCCATCTCGCCGAAGAGGGTGCCTGGCCCTAGCGTGCTGATGACCAGTTTCTTGCCCTCCGGCGAGATGCGGTACAATTGCACCTGGCCTTTCTTGATGATGAACAGAACCTCTCCCATCTCCTCCGGCTGGTAGAAGACTCGCCCTTTAGGCACGTTGGTGATGGTGGTCACGCGGTCCAGCTCGGCCATCTCCTTGGGGGAGAGGTCTTGAAATAACTCTATATCGGACAGGTAACCTAATTTATCGGGCATGGCAGACACTCTGCCTCCTGTGGCAATCGCAAGATGATTATAACGGCAAAGGTCAGGTTTGACAAGGCCTTGCGACGGCTTTTCATTTATGATACAATCTGGGTGCTGGCGCATCCTGACAGCAAGGATTGACAAGGGATAGGTGAATATGAGGATTGCTGTTGGTAGCGATGAGCAAACCCATTTGACCGATGTGCTCTTGACGGAGTTGCAAAAACGTGGGCATCAGGTTGCGCTCTTCGGCCCCCTGGTGGGCAGCAAGGAGGCCTGGCCGGAGGTGGCCCACGCCGTGGCCAGAGAGGTGGCCGCGGGGCGCAGCGACGAGGGGATCGTTCTTTGCTGGACGGGCACCGGCGTCAGCATCGCGGCCAACAAGGTTCCCGGCATTCGCGCGGCCCTGTGCCACGACGCCGAAACGGCCCGAGGCGCGCGCCTGTGGAACCACGCGAACGTCCTGGCGTTGAGCCTGCGCGCGACCTCCGAGGCGGTCGTCAAAGAGATCTTGGATGCCTGGTTTGCCACGCCGCCCCTGGGGCCTACCGAAGAGGACCGCGCCTGCGTGGAACGGCTGAGGGAGATTGAGAGGCTCTACAGCGCTCAGGTTCCTGAGCGCGAGGTATCCACTTGATCGGCCCGCGTTCATTTTAGTTATTAGCCGTTAAACCTATCGTGACATCGCGCCTGTGAGTAGTGAGGAGAGGTCCTTATGAACCCACCGCCGATCCTACTCCCGACCGTCTTGCGGCAACTCCCGCCAA
>DAOTYP010000049.1:0-12204 GCA_034434975.1 Anaerolineae bacterium
GTTGGCCGCCGACGTCTTGAAGATATAGAGGCTATCACACGCCCCAAAAAGGAGTATAGCCCATGTACATCATCGGTGAGAACATCCACATCATGTCGCCTCGCGTGAAAGAAGCGTTGGCGAACAAGGATAAGAGGTTCTTCCAGGACCTGGCCGTGCGCCAGGTGGAAGCAGGAGCCAACGCCTTAGACCTGAACGTAGGCCCTCAGAAGAAGGCGGGGCCCGAGGTCATGACGTGGCTGGTGAACACCATCCAGGAGGTCGTGGACATCCCCCTCAGTTTTGACACCACCAACTTGGAGGCCATAGAGGCAGGATTGAGGCTCGCCAAGCAACAGGCCATCATCAACTCCGTGTCGGCCCAGCCGGAGCGCTTGGAAAAGGTGCCGCTGCTGGCCAAGCAGTACGGCGCGCGCCTGATCGCCCTCACGATGGGCGAAAGCGGCATCCCCGTCAGCGCCGAAGCGCGGGTCAGCATCGCCCTAGAGTACCTTTTGCCAAGGGCCGATGAGGTCGGCCTCCCCTATGACCAGCTTCTGATTGACCCGCTCGTCCTCACGGTCTCCGGCTGTCAGGAGTATGTGCCCCAGTGCGTGGAGGCCGTGCGCACCTTGAAGCAGATGATGGATCCGCCCCTGCACGTGAGCGTGGGGCTCAGCAACGTCTCCAACCAGGTCCCCAGGGAGAACCGCCCACTCATCAACCGGGTGTACATGGTCATGCTGATGGCCGCCGGCCTGGACACCGCCATCGCCGACCCTCTGGACGAGAAATTGAAGGAGTTCATCCGCATCGTTGAGCAACGCGACGACCGCACCGCTTTGGGGCGCCTCATTCTGAAACTCTACGACGCGACCGCGGCCGGCAGCACCCTAGAGCGCGAGGACGTGGACTGGAGCGATCCGGAGCAGGTGGCGATCTTCAAGACGGTGCAAATCCTGCTCAACAAGGTCATCTACGCCGACTCCTATCTGACGGTGTGAACCACCCGCGAGGGCAAAAGCCGGCCGGCGTTCGGGGGCATCGGGATGGACACGTCGCCCGCCCCCCAACGCCGGCCTCTTTGTGCGATAGGCCCGGCCTTTCCTAGCCCCAACTCCCTTCAGTCTAACGAAACTCTAACGTTGCTCTAGCACCTTTCTAACACAGGCGCGTTATCTTGGCCTTGGATGTGCTGAACGACAGGTTCAGCGCCATAGTTCTCTACACGAGGAGGTGTGCTATGGCAGACCTGATCCGTTGGGAACCTTTCCGCGATCTGATGAGCCTGCGTGAGGCGATGAATCGCCTGTTTGAGGAGAGCTTCGTCCGGCCCACCAGCCTCTTTGCGCCGTTCGCCGAGAACACGCTGGCGGTGGACATGTACGAGACGCCGGACGAGGTGGTCGTCAAGGCGAGCGTTCCCGGCATCAAGCCGGAGGACATTGACATCAGCATCACAGGCGACATCCTGACCATCAAAGGCGAAGCCAAGCAAGAAGAGAAAGTAGAGAAGAAGGACTACATCTATCAGGAGCGGCGCTACGGCTCGTTCGCCCGCACCTTGTCTCTGCCGACCTCGGTCAACGCTGACAAGGCGGAAGCCACCTTTGAGCACGGCGTCTTGACGCTGAAGCTCCCCAAGGTGGAAGAGGTCAAGCCGAAGACGATCAAGGTGAAGGCGAAATAGGGGTGTAGGCGGTATGGAGAAGGGGCAAGCAACGGCTCGCTTGCCCCACGACACTCGTCATGCAGGGTTTTGAGGAGGCAACTATGGCGACTCTCATGCGTTGGGAACCTTTCCGCGATCTGATCACGTTGCGGGATGCGATGGACCGGCTGTTTGAGGACTCTTTCTTCCGCACCAGCCTGACCTGGCGCGAGGTAGAGGGCGAGCGCGTGATGCGCCTGCCGCTGGACGTCTACATGACGCCGGAAGAGGTTGTGATCCAGGCGACGGTGCCGGGGCTCAAGCCCGACGACGTGCAGATTACCTTGGAGGGCGACACCCTCACCATCAAAGGCGAGGTCAAGCCCCCCATAGAGAACGTGGACTACATCTTGCAGGAACGGCCATACGGCCAGTTCTCCCGCACTCTGACCTTCAACATCCCCATCCAGGCCGATAAGGCGGAGGCCTCCTTTGAAAACGGCGTGCTGACCCTTGTCGTGCCTAAGGCGGAGGCCATCAAACCGAAGACCATCAAGGTGAAGGCGCGGTAACGAACGAGGGAGATAGGCTCCGCTCAGCCGGGGCCTATCTCCTGCATCGTTGTCCCACTCCCCGATCAACCTCGGCGATCACGTTTCCGACCGGTGGTCGCGAGATCCTAAATCAACTCACTCACGCGGAGGTGCAGTATGGCAGAGATGAAGTTACGACCATTGGCCGACCGGGTAGTGGTGGAGCCCCTGGAGCAAGAGGAACGCACCGCCAGCGGCATCATCCTGCCCGAAACGGCCAAGGAGAAACCCCAAGAGGGCAAGGTCATCGCCGTCGGCCCAGGCCGCTATGAGGACGGCAGTTCCAAGCGCGTGCCTATGGATGTGAAGGTAGGAGACCGGGTGCTCTTCGCCAAGTACTCAGGCACCGAGGTCAAACTGGGAGGCGATAAGAAAGTCCTCGTCCTCAGGGAATCGGACATACTGGCCATCGTAGAGAGCTAAGGGACTGAAACGGGAAAGATTCTTATACTTCACCGACTTGAGGAGGGAGAACATGCCAGCGAAGCAACTTGTCTTTGCCGAAGAAGCCCGCCGCAACCTGAAGATCGGCGTGGATATCCTCGCGAACGCCGTCAAGACCACCCTCGGCCCCAAGGGCCGCAACGTTGCCCTGGACAAGAAATGGGGCGCGCCCACGATCACCCATGACGGCGTAACCGTCGCGAAAGAGATTGAACTGCAAGAGCCCTACCAGAACATGGGCGCGCAACTCCTGAAAGAGGCCGCCACCAAGACCAACGACGTGGCCGGCGACGGTACGACCACGGCCACCGTCCTGGCGCAGGCCATCGTCAACGAGGGCCTGAAGAACGTCGCCGCGGGCGCCAACCCCATGCTCATCAAGCGTGGCATTGAGAAGGCCACCGAGGCCGTCGTCAAGGCCATCAAAGAGCAGGCGGTAGAGCTCAAGACCCACGACGAGATCGCTAACGTCGCAGCCATCTCCGCTGCCGACAAGGAGATCGGCAACCTCATCGCCACCGTGATGGACAAGGTCGGGAAGGATGGCGTCATCACCGTGGAGGAGTCCAAAGGGCTGGAGTTTGAGACCGAGTACGTAGAGGGGATGCAGTTTGACCGCGGCTACATCTCGCCCTATTTCGTGACTAACCCGGAGTCCATGGAGGCCGTCCTGAACGAGCCCTACATCCTCATCCACGACAAGAAGATCTCGGCGGCGACGGACATCGTGCCCCTGTTGGAGAAACTGATCCAGATCGGGAAGCGAGACCTGGTCATCATCGCCGAAGAGGTGGAAGGGGAGGCGCTGGCGACCTTGGTGCTCAACAAGCTCCGGGGCGTGTTGAACTGCCTGGCGGTCAAGGCCCCCGGCTTCGGCGATAGGCGTAAGGCGATGTTGCAGGACATCGCCATCCTCACCGGCGGCACGGTCATCACCGAGGAACTGGGCCGCAAACTGGAGACGGTGCAGATCAGCGACCTGGGTCGCGCCGACAAGGTCGTGGCGACGAAAGACGACACGACCATCATCGGCGGTCGCGGCGACCCCAAGCAGATCAAGGGCCGCATTGAGCAGATCAAGGCCGAGATTGAGAAGACCACCTCGGACTACGACAAGGAGAAACTCCAGGAGCGCATGGCGAAACTGTCGGGCGGCGTCGCGATCATCCGGGTCGGCGCGGGCACCGAGGTGGAGTTGAAGGAGAAGAAGCATCGCGTAGAGGACGCGCTGAGCGCGACCCGCGCGGCGGTTGAGGAAGGGATCGTGCCCGGCGGCGGCGTTGCCCTCCTGAACGCCATACCGGCCCTGGACTCCATCAAGACGGAATACCCCGATGAGGCGACCGGCGTGGCCATCGTGCGCCGCGCCCTGGAGGAACCGATGCGGCAACTCGCCTTCAACGCCGGCCAGGACGGCGCGGTGGTGATCGCTAACGTGCGCCGCCTCCAGGAGGAGAAGAAGAACAAGAACATCGCCTACGATGTGATGTCCGGCGAGTACGTGGACATGTTCCAGGCGGGCATCATTGACCCGGCCAAGGTGACCCGCTCGGCCATGGAGAACGCGGCCAGCATCGCGGCCATGATCCTGACCACCGAGGCCCTGGTCACCGAGGTTCCTGAGAAGGAGAAAACCCCTCCCTCCACTCCGCCGAGTGAGATGTAGCCCGTCGGCTGGCAGCATCGCAGGCCCCTGCTTCATCAGGGGCCTGCTTTTTTGCGCCTCGGCGCATCCCCAGGCCTCTGCCGGGGTTATCTATGATGAACCAGCACAGCACGAGATCTGCACAAAGAGGGTGAACCGTATGACGGTATGGCACAGCGTCACAGCAAGTTTTTTTGCCGTCCTATTGGGTTATTTTCTGGGCGCGGTGCCCAGCGGCTGGCTGATCGGCAAGGCCTACGGCATTGACGTGCGCCATTACGGCAGCGGGCGCACCGGGGGGGCCAACGTCTTCCGCTCCTTGGGTTGGGGGGCAG
Organism: Anaerolineae bacterium; assembly: GCA_034434975.1. Classification (GTDB taxonomy): domain Bacteria; phylum Chloroflexota; class Anaerolineae; order JADYZS01; family JADYZS01; genus JADYZS01. The sequence continues at coordinate 4,648 of DAOTYP010000049.1, forward strand.
CGGCCTTCACCGGCTTCATGGACATCGCCAAGGGCGCGCTGGCCGTGTGGCTGGCCCGCTGGCTTTTCGGCAACGAACTGGCGGCGGCGCTGGCGGGGGCGGCGGCGGTCGTTGGCCATAACTGGCCGATCACGCTTCGCTTCCGCGGCGGCGCGGGGGGCGCGACGGCGGGGGCAGTCCTTTGCGCCCTCTCACCTACGGTTGGCGTCGTGGTCGTCCCCGTTGCCCTCTTCATGCTCTTCGTCGTGCGCTACGCCTCTCTCGCCACGCTGACCGTGGCCATAGGCGGCTTGTTGGGCCTGGGCGCGCGCTGGTACATCGTCGGCGATGAAGCAGGGTTCTACTATGTGCTTGGTTTCGCGTTGCCGGCAGCCGTCGCCATCCTGATCGGCCTGCGCCCCAACATCACTCGTCTCCTGCAAGGGCGCGAGAAACGCTTGGACTTCAAGCGCCTCAGAAACGCCGAAAGGCGCGGCTAAGGAAAGCCGAGAGGCTTCACCCGCGAGGCGCAGGAAGCCCTCGTTGTAGCCGGAAAGCCTTCATCGCGCCCGCCTGTCCGACCAGGATGCGACAAGGGCCGCGCGGCCTAGCCGTGCACAACAACACGAAACCGGCTTGGGCGTCTTCTGCATAGTAGCGCAGGGCCGCGCGATTGTCCACGCATTCCCCTGCGCCGTTCAGCGTGCGTCCGGCGCAGGTTAGGCACCAGCCCTGCAAGCACGTGTGAGGCAAATCCACGCCGGCCTCCGCCGCCGCGTCTAAGATGAAAGTATCCTCGTCTACCAGCAGGGTTACTTCCCGCCCATCGGGGAAAGCCAGCGTGACAGGGTACTGCGTGGGCATCGTGGACATCAGAAGATAAGGAGCAGGGGCGCGGCAATTCCCTTGTCGCGCCCCTGCTTGCCGAAAAACTCAGGGGTTGTAGAATGGGGCGTTCTTGCTGTAAGGCGCTTCGCCAGGGAAGCTGCGGCGGAAGTGGCCAGACGGCTTCGGCCCTTGACCCCGCTCCTTGGCCAGCAGCTCAATGAACCAAGCCTCGTGCTCTATCTCCTCCTGCAAGATGCGCGAGGCCATGTCGTACGTGCGCGGGTCCTTGCCCAAGGTCAGATCGCATACCTCGCTCCAGGTGCGAATGGCGCAGCGCTCCGCCTCCAGCAAGGTGACCAAGATGTTCTCCGCCGTCGGCGATTGCGGGAGATAGGCATCGGGGCAACCGGCACGGTCGGCGAACTCACGAATGTCGCGCGGCAGCCCGCCTCCCAGCTCGTAGATGCGCGGCGTGATGAGCTCAAAATGAGCCCGATCCTCTAGCCTGGCATCCTCGCAGATTTCCTTGTAATCCTCATGCCCGGCCAGGTACATGCGCAGGATGGTGTAATAGTAGTAGGTGGTGAACTCGGCGCCTGCAGCGTCAATCAACTTCTCTATCAACTCGGCGACGTTGACGCCCCGCGCCTCCAACTGCTCCACACCGACCCGTTGGGAGATGTCGCCATGCGCGACCCGTCCCTTTGCATGTTTCTTCTCAGCCATGTTCAACCTCCTTACTGACACAATATTATGTATGATCGGACAGGGAAACCCTGCCGATGATACCTATTGAAGGGATAAAGCCCCGACCTCCCCTTGCCGCAGACATTCTGCGCAGAGGCCCTCAAAGACGACATGGGCCCGCTCAATCTTGAAGCCGCTTTCCCTGGCAACCCGTGCCAAGGCCTGTTCCAACTCCGGCAGACGACAATCTAACACCTTCCCACAACGACGACACGCCAGATGATCATGACGCTCCGTGCGCCGATCGTACAGTGTGGGCCCACTCCCTACATTGATGGCCTGAACGAGACCCGCCTCCTGCAGGTAGGCCAAGGCGTTGTAGACGGTGCCATAGGCCATGCCTGGCAATCGTTGCCGCACGCGATCGTAAATCTCTTGCGCCGTGAGATGCTTTTCCGCCTGCTGCACGACCTCCAACACGGCCTCCCTTTGGCGGGTCAACTGTGGACTGCTCACCATATCCTTGACCGCACGAGCCTTCAGACGTGCCCGTATGATAAAACAGATTTTAGACTAAATTCAATTCCAATTATACACGCTTTTTCCAACTTGTCAAGCCCTGGAAACGAGGAGACGCCGGTTGCCTCGCTTCCTCGGTTGGGATATAATCAGAGCATCTCACCGATCGGGTGTCCAATGCCCCGCTACGTCCTTGCCCTGGATCAAGGCACGACTTCTTCGCGCGCGATCCTCTTCGACGAGGAGGGGAAGCCTCGCGCGATCGCGCAGAGGGAGTTCCCCCAACTCTACCCCCAACCCGGCTGGGTGGAGCATGACCCGCAGGCGATCTGGCAAAGCCAACTGGCCGTCGCTCAGGAGGCGATGCACCGCGCTGGGGCGCGCGCGTCCGACGTCGCTGCCATCGGCATCACGAACCAACGGGAGACGACCATCCTATGGGAGCGGCGCACCGGACGACCCATCGCCAACGCCATCGTGTGGCAAGATCGTCGCACGGCAGACCGGTGTCAACGCCTCAGGGCATCCGGCTTCGCCCAAGAGATTCGGGCACGCACTGGCCTGCTGGCCGACCCCTATTTCTCAGGCACGAAGGTCGCCTGGCTTCTAGAGAAGGTGCCTGACGCGCGCCGCCAGGCTGAAGCGGGCGAACTCGCCTTCGGCACGGTAGACACGTTCCTCCTATGGCATCTCAGCGGCGGACGACTCCACATCACCGACGTGAGCAACGCCTCGCGCACGCTCCTCTTCAACATCCACACCCTGGCTTGGGACGATCTCATCCTGGCCGAACTGGGCATCCCTCGCGCCCTTCTCCCTGAGGTGCGCCCCTCCAGCGCCTATTACGGCGAGACGGAAACATCGCTCCTAGACGGCCCCATCCCCTTGGCAGGCGATGCAGGCGACCAACAGGCGGCTGCCTTCGGTCAAGCCTGCTACGAGCCAGGCCTGGCCAAGAACACCTATGGCACAGGCTGTTTTCTCCTCCTAAACACGGGCGAGCGCGCGATCCCATCTTCCCACGGGCTCCTGACGACGATCGCCTGGACCTTGGCAGCGCGGAGAGGCCCCGAGACGAACGTGCCTCCCCCGCCACCGATCTACGCCCTGGAGGGAAGCGTTTTCATCGCCGGGGCCGCCGTGCAATGGCTCAGGGATGAACTGCGGATCATAGAGCGGAGCGCGGACGTGGAGGCCCTGGCCGCCTCCGTTCCCGACAACGGCGGCGTCTACCTGGTTCCCGCCTTCGCCGGCCTGGGCGCGCCTTATTGGGACCCTTACGCGCGCGGGACCTTGGTCGGTCTAACGCGAGGTTCCGGACGCGGTCACATCGCCCGCGCCGCGCTGGAAGCCATCGCCTATCAGACCAAGGACGTGCTGCAAGCCATGGAGGCCGATAGCGGATTGCGCTTGCACGCCTTGCGGGTGGACGGCGGCGCAGCGCGCAACAACCTCCTGATGCAATTCCAGGCCGACATCCTAGGCGTGCCGGTGCAACGTCCCCTGGTCACGGAGACCACCGCGCTGGGCGCGGCCTATTTGGCTGGCCTGGCCGTGGGCTTTTGGGAGGACGTTGCGGCGCTGGCTCAACATTGGTCGGTGGAACGGACCTTTGAGCCGCAGATGGATGCGGCGCAGCGCGAGTCCCTATACCAGGGCTGGAAGCGCGCGGTGGAACGAGCGCGCGCCTGGGTGGCTGCCACCTAACGCCTTTGAGGCAACCGAAGATGCGCTTTCTCATCATCGGCGCGGGCGCGATCGGCTGTTGGGTGGGCGCGAAACTGGCGCTTTCTGGCGCCGAGGTTACGCTGGTAGGCAGAGCGCGGCCCGTCGCCCGGATCAACGAGCGCGGGATCATCCTCTCCCAGGGGGATGCCGTAGCCGTCGCGCGCGACCTTTGCGTGACCTCTTCCATCGCCGAGGCGCTCGCCCTTTCCCGCGCCTACGATGCCATCCTTCTCGCCGTCAAATCTTACGACACGGAGGCCGTCATTGCCGAAATGGAGCGCGCGGCCATCGCGCTGCCGCCCATCCTCAGCCTGCAAAACGGCATCGGCAACGAGGAATTGTTGGCCGCCGCGTTCGGCTCCGACCGCGTGCTGGCCGGGGCGATCACCACCCCTGTCACCTCGCCGGAGCCCGGCGTCGTGGAGGCGCACAAGGCGGGTGGAGTCATCGCCATGGCTCCCCTGGTTACTAAATCGGCCGGGCTACCCCCCGGGGCTATGTCCTTGATCCCTGAGGTCTTGGCCGCCTTCCGCCGGGCCGGCTTCCGCGCGGTCGCCGCATCTGACTGGCGCGCGCTGAAATGGAGCAAACTCTTGTTGAACATCCTGAGCAACGCGACCTCGGCCATCTTAGATTGGACGCCTCGGCAGGTCTTCGCCGATTCTCGCATGGCTGTGTTGGAGGTCAAAGCCTTGCGTGAGGCCCTGGCCGTCATGCGTGCCCAAGGCATTGCTCCCATTCGCCTGGGCAACTATCCGGTGCCACTCCTGGCCTGGGCGGGTAGGATCTGGCCTACGCCCCTGGTGCGATTCACTCTAGGTAGGTTGGTCGCCGGAGGGCGCGGCGGGAAGAGGCCATCTCTACACCTAGATCTGAGCGCGGGGAAAGGCAAAAGCGAGGTAACCTACCTGAATGGAGCCGTCGCGCGCAAAGGGGCGGAACTCGGCATCCCCACCCCTGTGAACCGGGGCTTGACCGACATCCTGGTCAGCCTGACGCGAGGCGATGTCCCTTGGGACCATTATCGCGATCGCCCTGAACGGTTGTTGGCCGCAATGCCGTGAGCGTGCTATAATGCTTCTACCCTAGAGGACTGTAGGTTTCCAAATACCACACAAGGGCCAGGACAAGGACAGCGACGAGAGCAAACTCCGATGCCACGCGGCGAGTCAATCTGCCCTGAATCCCTTGCTGAGCTAGCCCCACAAGGAGGTAAAAGCCCAGCAACAGCAACAGGCCGCCGCTCAGAGAGGTAGCCCGCCAATAGTTCAGCGCCCAGGTCGCCTCACCCAACACCAAGCCGGTGATGGCAGCATAGGTGAGGATCTGACGAAGGGGCCGCCCCGTCTCCCGCAACAGTTCTAAAGCCAGCAAGCCGCTAACGCCCAATACCCAAGTGGCCGAGAGGAGGCTACGGGCTCGAGTCCTATAGGCTACCAAAAAGAGGACGACGGCAACGGCAAAGGTGAGAAAGGTGAGGAAACCGCGCGAGCGACGCGCGCCGGGGGCTAGGGGGTCTATTGTCCGGTAAGCCGCGGCTTCGGCCAGGGTAAGGAGCAAGCCCGTCAACAGCAAGCCGCCGAGCCAGATGAGGCGGGTAGGGGCCAGAGGGAGGAGTTGGGCAGCAACGATCACCAGCGCGCAGGGTAGCGCCCAAAATACCCAGGTGCCTGTTAACTCGCCTGCCGCCGCACGCGGATGCATCCGAACGACGCCGTCCGTACCTAGCGCCACTAAACCGACCATCAGCGCCGCAAACACCGTGGCCGTCGTGAAATTCAGGACGGCGGGCGAGCCTAAGATGATGGTGTAGATCGTGCGCGTCGGCAACTCCACCAGGCGTTGCACGACGAGGGCCAGAAGGACGGCCATCACCAACACGCCGATCCGATCTCGGTAGTCAGCCACGACGCCATTGTAACGGCCTAGGCCCCGTTTGTCAATCGGCACACGACCTGCGCCTACAACGCCATCCCGAAGATGATGCGATCTCTACAGCAAAGGAGGCCCCGTTGACTCTCATACTTGCTCTCGCCGGCCTTCTCATTGGCGGCCTCGTCAACCGACTGGCCGACCAATTGCCGCATCGGCGCCCTTTGCATCAGCCGGGCGCATGCCCCTCTTGCGGACGCGCATATGATTGGGGTGGGTTCTTCGCCTTGGCCGCTTTCCCCTGGCGGCGAGGCATCTGTCCCGCCTGCGCCAGCCCGCTTCCCTTGCGCCCCGTCGTGGTAGAAGTAGCGATGGCCTCGTTCATACCACTCCTATGGCTACAAAACGGCTGGAGCGCTTTCCTCTTCGTCAGAAGCCTTTACGTTGCCATCTTCGTCCTTGTCACCGTGACCGACCTGGAGCATCGGCGCATCCTGAACGTCGTGATTTACCCCGCCATCGGCCTGGCGCTGTTGGCCTCGCTTTTGCATATAGGGCACGATCTGAGGGCCGGCCTTCTCGGCGGCCTGATCGGCCTCCTCTTCTTCTTCCTGGTGTTCCTTTTAGGCGAAGCGCTCCTGGCGGCGGCGCGACGCGGCGGCGGAGGCCCGGCCCTAGGCGCGGGCGATGTGAAGTTGGCGACTTTCATCGGCATCGTGGCCGGATGGCCGGCAGTAGTGCCCGCGCTCTTGCTTGGCATCGTGCTAGGAGGGTTGGGCGCGCTGGTGGTGCTGGTCATGCAATGGACCCAGCGCACCTATAAGCCTTTGAGCAGCGCTCTCCCCTACGGCCCTTTCCTGGCGATGGGTGGCCTGGCGATAGTCCTGTGGGGCGAAAGGATCGTCCGTCTGTGGGCTCTCTAACACTGCTGCAAACGCTTTCCTCGCATCCGCCCTTCAGCCATGCGGAATTATAGCCCGCTTGGTTCCCCCTTGCCAAAAGGCGGTTTATATGCTAGAATAGAGTTGCTGTAGGCGGTCGTTTTGTGCGAACTCCTTCAGTAAGTTGAATGGATAGCTCAAGTTCGTCAGCCAACCGAACCTTACAACTCATTCTCGCCGCCGTTTGTCAGGCCGAGACGGGGGATGGTGCGCGAGCATCGCCCCTGTTTCGGCCTGGCTTCTTATCGGAGAAGCCACTTGGTTGATCCCTGGGTTGTGCTCATCCTCGCTGCGGGCCAGGGAACCCGCATGCGCTCACGTGTGCCAAAGGTGTTGCATCCGCTGGGCGGTCGGCCTCTGATCCGCCATAGCGTGGATATCGCGCGCGCGGTCGTTCCTCAGCGCCCGCCCGTCGTCGTGGTCGGTCATGGCGCGCCAGAGATACGGGCCGAATTGGGCGATGAAGTAGAATACGTGGAACAGTCACAGCAGTTAGGCACGGGCCACGCCGTGCTGCAGGCGCGGCCCGCGCTGGAAGGACGTGCCGCGCGGCTCCTCATCTTGCCTGCCGACATGCCCCTCTTGAGGCCCGAGACGTTGCAGCGCCTGATGGCCCTCCATGTGACAGGGCAAGGCCCTCTGACCCTTCTTACCGTCGTGGCTCGGGAGGCGCGCGGCTTTGGCCGCATCCTACGCGATGGGTCAGGGCACGTGGTAGGGATTGTAGAAGAAGCCCAAGCCACGCCGGAGCAACTGGCTATTCAGGAGTTGAACGCCGGCGTCTATGCTTGCGAGGCTGCCTGGCTGTGGCCGCGCCTAGCGCAACTCCCTCTCAGCCCGAAGGGAGAATATTACCTGACGGATGTCGTCGCCTTAGCCGTGGCCGATGGCGCAAGGGTGACCGCCTATACAACGGACGAGCCCGACGAATGCTTGGGCATCAACAATCGCGTCCACCTGGCGGAGGCGGAGGGGATCCTACGCCAGCGAATCAACCGTCGTT